>CAXTDP010000644.1:0-3739 GCA_964242295.1 uncultured Acetobacteraceae bacterium
TGGTCAAGAACAAGCTGGCGCCGCCGTTCCGGCAGGTCGAGTTCGACATCATGTATGGCGAGGGCGTCAGCAAGGTAGGCGAGCTGGTGGATCTGGGCGTGAAGGCCGGGGTGGTTGAGAAGTCTGGCGCCTGGTTTAGTTGCGACAGCACCCGCATCGGCCAGGGCCGTGAGAACGCCAAGCAGTTCCTGCGCGACCACAAGGAGATGGCGGAGCTGATCGAGAAGAAGGTGCGGGAGCAGTCCGGCGTCGTCGCCAACTCGATGATCGCGCCGCCGGAAGAGGGCGACGAGGCGGAGGCGGCCGACTAGCTGCAGCCTTGCCGGACCATACGGGGGCGCTTGGCCCGCCTGGGGCACCGCTGACGAAGGCCGATCATCAGCTGATTGAAGCGGCGCGGCAAGTTTTGCTGCGGCATTACCGCCCATTCTGGCACACCGTCGCGGCCGCCATACGCAGCCGCGACGGGCGTATCTGGACGGGCATCCACCTGGGAGCGACGGTGGGCCGGCTGTCCATCTGCGCCGAGGCGATTGCGCTGGGCCGGGCGGTGATGGACGGCGATGCCACGGTCGAATGTGTGGTGGCGATGCGCCATCCCAAGCCGGAGGAGACGGTTCGGGATATCGCGGTCGTGTCCCCTTGCGGGGCCTGCCGCGAGAACCTGACCGATTACGACCTTGCTGCGACCGTCATCCTGGATGGTCCGCACGGATTGCATAAACTTCCCGTGCGGACGCTGCTGCCGTCGCCATATCAGCGTTAGGTAATCTCGGAACAAAACGCAAACGAGGATGCAATGACTATTAAGGCGAAGATTAACACGCGCAAGGCTGAGACGCATAAGGCCGCCGAGCACGAAGCCGAGAACCCCAAGACCGCTCTGCACGACGACGCCCATCCGTCAAACGCGGTGAAGGACCCGCACGATTGGACCACTGGCGGGGAGACCATGACCGGGGCACAGGCGAGCTACTTGAAGACGCTGTGCGAGGAGGCGAAGATCGAGTTCGACCCGGGCCTGACCAAGGCCGAGGCGTCCATGAAGATTGACGAGCTGCGCAACAGCACTGGGCGGGGCAAAGACCACTAGGCCGTGGTGACGATTTCACTAGAGCAGGACGGCGACGGCGGCGAGTTGGACGAAGCCCCCGTAGTTGGGCATGTCCTTGTCGTAGCGAGTGGCGACGCGCCTGAACTGCTTCAGCTTGTTGAACAACCGCTCGGCCAGGTTACGCTCGCGGTAGAGTGCCTTGTCATAGGCGTGAGGCGTTTTGCGGTTGGACCGGGACGTGTAGCGGCGTCTGCGACATTCCCCGGAAGTGCCAAGTGAATTTTGGGCTCTCCCGCGCTTTTGATACTGCTGGCGAATTCCTGTAAGGCGGCCTGGGTTATTAGCGTGCGGAACTTCAAGCGCCTCGTTTTCGCCAGCTCGACGCCGCCGAGCCACTTGGTCATCCTGCCCAGGTTCATCGCTGCTGCGGTCGCGACGTGCTGCAGATGGGTCTTGGCGTGACCAATGTAGCGTGACCGGCGCAGGCCGAAGCCCCGGACGGCCTGCGAGATCGTGCCCTCCACCCCGGCCCTGACCGCGCTTAGGGCGGCGAACTCGGCCGTTGTTTCCCGACGCCGCGCGCCCACGAGTGCGATGTGCTGCTCGTGCGTGCGCAGCGTCAGGGTGCGCCGTGCCCTTTTACCATGCGTGCAGTCCGCCAGGTGCTGGCAGGTGCTGCAATTTGCTTCGGCGAACTTGACCTTAATCACCGCCGTGCCGCGGTTGTCGAGGGCCGGCGTCCAACTCGCGCTCATGGTGCCTTGCGGACAGATCGCCTGCTTCTGCTCCCAATCCACATGGAAGTTGGCTGCCGCGAAGCCTTTGCCCTCGCGCGCCTGCCAGCGCTCGTCGGCTCGGGCTGGACCGGCAAGGTCGATCCCAAAGTCCCGCCGTGTGGTCACCAGGAGTCCAGCGTCCAGGTAGCCCGTATCGACCAGGTGCGTCGCCGGCAGCAGGCCTTTGTCCCGCAGGGCGGTGTGGGCCGGCGTGGTCGCTTCCGCATCGGCCACCGGCGCCCCCATGGTCTGAACGTGGGTGATGAGGTGCGGCTTGCCCTCATCGCAAGTTTCGGTCAAGTGAGCCTTGTAGCCGATCCACTTGGTCGTGCGCTTGCGGGCCAGGTGGGCGTCTGTGTCGTAGGGCGAACTCAGGAACAGCAAGGACGGCGGGATGCCGTGCTCGGCGGTGCGCCACTGCACGCCCTCTGCCGAAAGATAGAACTGTTGCACCTAGACACGACGCAGAATTTCGACCGCAGGCACCTGCCGCAGCCAGCTCGGCGCTGCCGGGTCCAGTGCCGCAGCGAGGAGTATGTGGCCATCCTGACCGACAGTTCGGGCGCGCTCCTCCCGGCGGGCTGCGTTCTTCGCCAGACGGTCATCCACGGCGCGGTACCCGTAGCGCTCGGCCCAGTCAGGCTGGGCATGCGCTCGTAGCCAATCAGGCGCCGCGACGGCCAAGCTTTCCAGCGCGTGGCGCATCGTCTCGATGGCGCACTCCAGCCGGTTCAGGGCACGCACCGCGGCCAGCACATACGTGGAGTCGGTGCGCTGACGCCCACCTCCCGACAGCAGGTCCCGCTCCCGGGCGAGCGTCAGCACCGCGTCGAGCAGTCCCTGTTCCGCCCCACCCTCGACCAGGCGGGTCCGGAACTCGCTCAGCACGGTGCTGTCAAACCCAGGGTCGGACAGGGGCAGCGCCAGGGCATACTTCCAGTCAATCCGACCACGGACCGCCTCGGCTGCTTGACGGTCAGGCAAGCCCTCGGCGAACTGGAACAAGGTCACCAGGGCCAGGCGCCAAGGCGCCTCCGCCGGGCGACCACGGACTGGGAACAAACCCGCGAACCGGGCGTCGTCGAACACCGCGCCCAGCTCGTCACGCAAGCGCGTGTAGCGGCTGCCTTTTGGAAACGACGCGCGGGCGACGCGCACGGTTTCCTCTGGGATGGCTGGGGAGACCTGGGGACAAAGGGACATGATGCTGACCTCGGGCAAGACATCGCGATGCCGTCGTCAACCAGCGTCTCGCCCCCAGGTTCCAGCGCCAAACCGCTGCGGCGTATTCGCCCGACCCGTCAGAACGCGCGTCGGCAAGGTGAGGAGACCCGTCCTCAATGCCGATGAAGCGGGGTCTACGGAACCAGTGACGTCGGGAACAAATGGCCAACTCAGAATTCGCCAGCAGTATCATTTGCCGTGCAGATGGTCGTCGTTTTGGGGCTGGGTGCGCACATGAGGTGAACACTCCTCTTGCGTTGAAAGCCCACCTTGTCCAAGCGTTTGCTGCCTTTGATACCGCCGGGCCTGGCCGTCGTGCAGGTCCTGCCCACCCCGGACCGCGTCACCATTGTCGCCCAGCCACAATCGCCCACGGCGGCTTGCCCTGACTGCGGTATATCGTCCCGCAGTGTCCACAGCCACTACGAGCGCCATCTTGGCGACCTGCCCTGGCAGGGCCGCCCGGTCGCACTGCGCATCCGGGCAAGGCGGTTTCGCTGCGCTGTTCCGGCCTGCGCTCGGAAGACCTTCGCCGAGCGCCTGGCCGGCACCGCCGCGTTGGCTGCCCGCCGCACCGAGCGGCTTCAATCCGACCGCAGGCAGATGCACGAGGAGGAGAGCCGCATCTCCGCGCACCAGCAGGTTGCACACGAGGAAGTTGATGACGCTTGCCAGGACCGTCGCC
>CAXTDP010000645.1:0-3737 GCA_964242295.1 uncultured Acetobacteraceae bacterium
GGAGCCGATGCGCTACCTGCTGGACAACGCGGCGCTGGGCATCCGGCTGGTGGACGCCTGCATCCGTCACGGCGTTCCGCGCTTCGTGCTGTCCTCCACGGCCAACCTGTTCGGCCTGCCCGACAGCGTGCCGATTGACGAGGATGCCCGGATCGCCCCGGCATCGCCCTACGGCGAAAGCAAGCTGATGATCGAGCGGGCGCTGTTCTGGGCCGGCGAGCTGCACGGCCTGCGCAGCGCCTGCCTGCGCTACTTCAACGCCGCCGGGGCGGACCCGCGCGGCGTGCTGGGCGAGGACCACGATCCCGAAACCCACCTGATCCCACTGGTGATAGACGCCGCGCTGGAACGGCGCCCGCCGCTGACGGTGTTCGGCACCGACTACGACACGCCGGACGGGACCTGCATCCGGGATTATGTGCACGTCACCGATCTGGGCCACGCCCACCTATGCGCGCTGGGCCAGTTGGATCATGGCAGCGTCACCTACAACCTGGGCAACGGCCAGGGCCATTCCGTGCGGGAAGTGATTGCCTCCGTCGAGCGCGTGCTGGGCCGCCCGGTGCCGGCCGTGTTCGGCGACCGTCGCGCCGGCGATCCCCCCGTACTAGTGGCGGCGAGCGGGCGCATCAAGCAGGAGGCGGGCTGGGCACCGCAGTTCGCCGACCTGGACAGCATCGTGGGCACGGCGTCGCGCTGGCGCATTGCCCATCCTGGCGGCTACGGCTCCGGCTGAAACGCCGAGATCGCCAGGTAGGAGAGCCGCTTCAGCTCCTTGCGGCCGCGTGTCACGCTGTCGAGGATCAAGCCGCAGGTCAACGACAGGAAGGACAGCAGCACCAGCCCTGTCGCCAGCACTGCGGTCGGCAGGCGCGGCACCAGGCCGGTGCGGACGAACTCTGCCAGTATCGGCAGCGCCAGCAGCACCGCCAGCAGCAGCAGGACGGCGCCGATGGCGGCAAAGAACGGCAGCGGGCGCTCCTCCTTCACCAGCAGCAGGATGGTGCGCAGGATGCGGAGGCCATCGCTGTAGGTATTCAGCTTGCTGACCGACCCGGCCGGGCGCTCCTTGTAAAGCGTCGGCACCTCGCCGATCGGCATGCGCAGTTCGAGGGCGTGGACCGTGAACTCCGTTTCCGTCTCGAACCCGCCGGACAGCGCGGGGAACGACTTCACGAAGCGGCGGGAGAACACGCGGTAGCCCGACAGCATGTCCGACACGCGGCCGCCGAAGATGCGTGCCACCAGCCCGGTCAGCACCGCGTTGCCCAAGCGGTGGCCGGGCCGGTAAGCCGCCTGGACGTCCGACACCCGGGCGCCGTTCACCATGTCCAACTGGTCTTCCAGCAGCATCGCCACCATGGCGGGCGCCGTGCTGGCGTCATAGGTGTCGTCGCCGTCCACCAGCACGTAGGCGTCGGCCTCGATGTCGGCGAACATGCGGCGGATCACGTTGCCCTTGCCCTGCAGCCGTTCGGTCCGCACGCTGGCGCCGGCGGCACGGGCCACGGCGACGGTGCCGTCGGTGGAGTTGTTGTCATACACGTGGATGGCGGCGCCAGGCAGCGCGGCCTGGAAGGCGCGTATGACCGACGGCACCGCTGCCTGCTCGTTGTAGCAGGGGATCAGCACCGCGATGCGCGCCGTCATCGGGCGGTCCCGAACACCACCCTTCGGGACAGGTGGAAGTTGGCGCCCAGCCCTGCCGCGACCCCGGCCAGGACCGCCAGCACCGGGTGGTCCGCGCACAGCGGCACCAGCAGCACCAACAGGGTGAACGTGCCGCGGTTGAGCACGAAGCCCAGCCCATTCGCCGCCAGGAACAGCAGCCACTGCCGGACCGCGCTGCCGGACCGCGGTCCGGCGAAGGTCCAGGCCCGGTTGCCGGCCCAGGTGGTGGTGGCCGCCGCGACGTAGGCCAGCAGCCCCGCCGGGATTAGGCCGAGCGGGTCCTTGAGCGCGTAAACCGCCGCAGTGTCCACCAGGAACCCGGCGAAGCCGACCACGCCGAAGCGGAAGAACTGGCCTAGGAGGGCTAGCCGGGCGGGAGTCAGCAGCGTGCGGATCGGGGAGGGCGGGATCATGTCGGCGCAGTAGCGCAAAATGGGTTGTCGGGCCACCACGTCAGGCCCGGCGTGTGACACAGATCACAGCGTTAAAACAGCCTTACGGCAAAGGTGCGCCTGGCGCCGGAACCTGGCGCTTCCTTTGGAGGGCTGGAGCCATGCACATCAGCTATACCGAAGCCCAAGACGCTTCTTCCTATGCTCCTGCCGATAAGGGCGGACCGAAGCAGGCGACTCCATGGGCCTACCTGACCGTAGTGGTCCCGCTGACCCTGCTGTATGCCATCGTCGTCCTCGTGGCAGCGATCGCGATGTCGGCTTCCGCTTTGGGCGTGTCCTGGTTTCCGGTGGGATGACGCCGATGGCACATGCACGGTTTATCCTGGGAGACCCGGCCACCGACGGCCTGGAGTTCCTGATAAGCACCCGGCCGCCGCGCCGCCGGCATGGCCCGGCATGGCGGGCGGTGGCGTTCGTTGCCATCCTGCTTGCAACGCTTGGTGCGGTCCTGGCCTTGGACGCCGCCGGCTTGATGCTGCCGGTGGCGGCCGAGGGCGCTGGACCCTGATTGACCGTGCTAGCGTGGCCGGGCAAACCGGCGGGCCAGGTGGCTGGCGGCAAGGCGTTGCAAGGTAGAGCGAAACAGGCCCGCCGTGTCCCTGCGTCCCGCACGGAATTCGTCTCGAACGACGTGTGGTCGCGGCGAAGTTGCTCCCAAGCAGGAGCACCATGCTAAAAAAACATCAAACGCCAAAATTATCTACATTATTAGTCGCAAAATGTTAACGTTCCGCTTATAGAGTTCAGGCAGTGGATCCTTGCCACTTAACTCGAAGGGCTTTCCTATGCACATCGGCAGCTCCCAAGTTCTTGCATCCCATTCCAATGCTGGCGCCCTTTTCCCCCGCCGGGAACAGGTCACTCTGCCGAGTGACAAGGTCGTTCTGCTCTGGATAACGGCTGTATGCACCCTGCTCGCCATGGTGGGAGCAGTGACCATGATGAAGTTCAATCCCGACCTTTTCCTGACGGTGGCGGGTTAATGCCGGTCTAGCTGAGGCCTTTCACCACCCTACTCCTACCGCCGAAAGCCTCGACCTGTGCCCAGACGTTTGCCTCCTGCGGGAAGCTGCATTCTGACAGGTTGGAACTTTCGGCAGTTTGCATCAGGCCTGCCTAATGCTGCAGCAAGCCCCAGCGGGGCACGGCGGGTTCGGCGACCGCCCACCGCCAACGGTCGCCGTCCCGGCAGATGGAAGTGGTGAATGGTGTCACCGCCCCATCGTCCTCGACGGTGAACAGCACCTCCCGGCAGGTCGCTAGCGGGGTGGTGACCTCGCGGACCGCGGCCAGGGTGCCGTGGGCGTTGCCAATCGGGATGGTATGCCGGATGCGCCAGGGCCGCACCTCGTTCAGCGGCGCAGTGCCTGCGGTGTCGGCAATGGCGTCCTGCTCGCCGCCGTGCCGCCGCCGGGTGAGATAATTGCCAAGCTCGTCCACCCCGGCGCGCACGCCGACGCCGACCGCAAAGCCGATGGCCGGGTTGGCGGTTGCTGCCCCTGCGCCGCCGCCCGCCGCCAGTCCTGCCACGTCAGCACCGAAGGCGCACCCGGTCAGCAGCAGCGGAGCCACGCCAACGAACCAGCGCGCCCTCATCGAGCGAGGGCCGTC
>CAXTDP010000646.1:0-3735 GCA_964242295.1 uncultured Acetobacteraceae bacterium
GGCATCACAGCGTTCAAGGGCTACGTGGCGGAGAGCCGGCACGAGAACATGTCGTGGACGCTGGTGAGCAAGGGGGCCGAGCTTCAGGCAGAGCAGGCCGCCCGTGCACTTGGCGACCCGACCGAGATCACGGACGCCCTGCTATGGAAGCGGGTGGCCAAGAACATGAGCGAGAAGCCCTACAAATCGCTCGGCATCGACCTTGTGGACCAGGCGCAGCGGAGCCTGGATGGCGGGGTTGATGGCTGCATTCGGACCAGCCGCCGCATCCGCAAAGCCAGGGAGGCGGACAATGGCGAGGGCGTGAGGACCGCCGCACGCGCCAGGGTGCAGGCCAAGGCGCTGCGGAAGGTTCTGGATGGCAAGATGACGCTCGTCAGCGACGCCATGGCCCGCCAGGACGAAGCGCTTGAGGCCGCACAGGAGGTGCTGGGCAGGGCAGGTATGCGGGGGAGGTTGGCGGTGCACCTCAACCCGAAGCGCCGGCACTCGCCCGCTCAGGATCACCGGCAGGGCGGGCCAAGGCCCTTCTAAGGGTAGCGATGCAGGTATGCGGCGGCCCAGATCAGCGGACGCGTTCCCAGGTAAATTCAGTTCCAGTTTGGCCTGTAACACCAGAGATGGGAGTCGCGATCATCCGAGTGGCGCTCACGAAACGGATGTGGCGAACCTGATCAGAGAGCAATGAGGGATTTGAAGCACTGTCCGCTTGCGTCACAAGTTGCTCCCCGTCAAAGCGGTATGTTCCCGAGTAGGCAGCGAAGAAGCGGGGTTCTATGCCGGGTGGCTGCTCGGTCCTTCCGTCAACTACAGCAGCCATCATTCGATCAGCTTCGAAGAGAACGAACCCCATCGGGTTTGGCCCTATGGGCTGAATTTCATGGTCGGCCTCATCGAAGCGGCGTGCCTCAATCAGCCTCCACATGGTCCCGGCCAAGGTCTGCAAGGGATGCCTCCATGGTTAGGTTCAGTTCGGGTCAGGTAAGGACAGAACCGGCGTATCGGCCCTCTGGGTGAACCCGGTCACCTTGGCCTGGTGGTTACTTCGCGATTTGCGCGCCTATATGGCCGGCCTTCAGCATCGCGCATTGTTCTTCGTCAAGCGGTTCCCAAGCTTCGTCCGCCGGCGTCATGGCAAGAAGCTTGTAGCAATCCCAAGGATGCGTGCTCTCCTCTGGCGACTTAACCTGGAACAGGTAGGACGGGCAAACGAACAGGCCATCCTCGCGGATGCGTTGCTGGCCGAAGCAATCGTCGTTGGTGGGCATCGCCTTCATCCGCGCCACCACGGCCCGACCGTCCTGCTTCGCTGCGACGACGCCCAGGTCGGCCACGGCTTTCAGGTAGTGCAGGCTGGCGGCATAAACCCCTGCGTTGCCCATATGCGGGTAGTTCGGCAGCTTACTCTTTACACGATTGGTGAAGGCACGGGTGCGGTCGTTCAGGTCCCAGTAGAAAGTCTCGGTCAGCGTCAACCCCTGTGCGATGTCCAACCCAAGCCCATGGACATCAGGCAAATAGACCAGCAAAGCGGACATTCGCATCGTTTGCGTCAGCCCGAACTCCCTCGCCTGCTTGACGCTGTTGGCCAAGTCCATGCCGGCGTTGGCGAAGCCGAGGACCTTCGCGCCGCTCGCCCGGGCAGAAGCCAGAAACGAGGCAAAGTCCGTGGTGCCCGGAAACGGGTAAACCGACGCTCCCAGAACCTTGGCACCGGCCTGCGTGATGAACTGTGCCGTATCGCGCTGCAACTGCTTCCCGAAGACGTAGTCGGCAGTGATAAAGTACCAGGTGTCTCCCCCCTGCTTCACCGTGGCTTCGCCGGTGGATTTCGCCAGCATGTAGGTGTCGTAGGTCCAGTGGATCGTGGTGGGTGCGCACATGCGGCCGGTCAAGTCGGTCGTCCCGGCGCCGGTATTGACGTATGCTTTGTTCTTATCCCGGCAAACCTCGTTTACCGCCAGCGCCACCGCGGAGCTTGGCACGTCGGCAATCATGTCCACGCCATCGCGGTCCAGCCATTGTCGCGCGATCCCCACGCCGACATCGGGCTTGTTCTGATGGTCTGCATAGACGACCTCGACGTAGAACCCTTTTGAGCCGAACTCTTGCACCGCCTGGCGAACGCAGTTCACGTCGCTCATGCCGCCGAGATCGCGATATGGACCTGATAGGTCGTTGAGGACGCCGATTTTGATTGTTGGCTGCGCCGCGCGAGCCTTGGATAAAGGCAGCGCGCCAGCAGCGGCGGTCTGCAACAGCTTGCGGCGGTCGATCTGCATGTCCGTCCCTCCTGGCGTTCCCAAGGCAAGGCACAGCACCGCGCGGCATACGGCATCACCCAAGCCGTCGAATTCGGCCGGCAGCTGCCAAATACCCTCGGGCATCCGCGCGCACGTTATCATCCCATTCCGTTATGGCAATATGAAACGCTCACCGGCACGGGCTACACATGAGATCTTGTGTTGGTCGCACACAGAGTTCGTCGGTGATCCAGCCAGGAGCTTGAGCATGTAGGCGTCGTTCCAGGCGACCTTCTTGCGCCGGGCCCGCACGCTGGCTTCGGTTGTCCTGTCGCGACCGACGATGTTGAGCGCGATCTTGCGCAAGAGGACCAGGTTGCGCGTGGCGGTGCGGTCCCGCACGCGGCTGTCGTCCTCGCGGCTGCCTCGTGTAGCCTCACAGCATCCTGTTCACGGCGGAAGTTGAGCAGGCACTTACACAAATGCTTGCCGGCCACTTTGTGACGAGACTAAAACATATGACTGACAAGAAGAATATACCATAAAGGCGGGGGGACGTATGAAACACGTGCAATTGCCAAGTGCTGCAGTTTGCGCCGTGGTTTTCGTAGCAACGATCGGGACCGCTGCATCGCAAGAAAGCGCGCGGCGATGGGTAGAGCCCAATGCTGGAACTTGGCACACATGGTCCATTTCCTCGGGGTCAGCGGTGTCATTGCCGCCCCCGCCAGACGAGGCTGCGACACGGGCGGAGGCCAACGACCTACGGGCGCAGCAACGTCGTGATGCTACGACGTTAGACCAGATCGCCTATTGGGATCGGGGTTGGCCCGGCTATCGCTGGCAGGAGATCACCCTCGCTCAGTCGCAGGCAGACCGGCGACCTGACTTGTGGCGCACAATGGCGCTTGTCAGCATCGCGATCCATGATGCGACCGTGGCGACCTGGCATGCGAAGTACCAGTATGTCCGAGCACGCCCCAGTGACTTCGACCCGGCGCTCCAGCCGGCAGTCACCGTGCCGCGCAGCCCCTCCTACCCTTCGGAGCACGCCGCCGTTGCGGCGGCGGCTGCGGACGTGTTGGCGTATGTGTTCCCAAAAAGTGGAGACACCCTCGCGCAACGCGCCCAAGAGGCTGCTCACTCCCGCGTTGCCGCTGGCGTCCAGTATCCGAGCGACGTTCAGGCGGGACTAGCACTTGGGCACCAAATCGGTGCGGCTGTCGTCGCGCGCGCCAAGGCGGATCGCTCGGATACACCTTGGGATGGCAAGATCGCCACCGGGCCAAACCTCTGGGCGGGAACCAACCCAGTGGCACCGTTGAGAGGCCTTTGGACGCCCTGGGTACTCACGTCGGCCGATCAGTTCCGGCCGCCACCTCCACCAGCACCGGCGTCGGCGCAGATGGCCGCTGACTTGGCCGAGCTGAAAGGCTTCCAGCGAACCCCGGCCAGCCGACGGACAGCGTATTTCTGGGCCGTCGTACCCGAG
>CAXTDP010000647.1:0-3733 GCA_964242295.1 uncultured Acetobacteraceae bacterium
CTGGCGCTGATCCCGCTGCTCTCGATTGCCGAGAACATCTTCCTGGTGCGTCCGCCGGGCCATTACGGGGTGATTGACCGGGACGTGGAACATACCCGCACGCTGGCGCTGCTGAAGACGGTCGGGCTGCGGGAAGCGCCGGACACCAGGGTGGCGGACCTGGGCATCGGCAAGCAGCAGCTCGTGGAGATTGCCAAGGCGCTGTCCAAGAAGGTGCGGCTGCTGATCCTGGACGAGCCCACGGCGAGCCTGAACGAGCGGGACAGCGCGGCCTTGCTTGAGTTGCTGGTGGAGTTCCGGCGGCAGGGCATCGCCTCCATCCTGATCTCCCACAAGCTGAACGAGGTGTCGCGCGTCGCGGACCGGATCACGGTGCTGCGCGACGGGAGGACGGTGGAGACGTTGGACTGCGGCGAAGGCGCCGTGGAGGAGGACCGGATCATCCGCGGCATGGTGGACCGCGACCTGGACAGCCGCTTTCCGCCACGCAGCCCGCAGATCGGCGGCGAGGCGTTCCGCATCGAGGACTGGCACGTCAACCATCCGCAGCAGGCGGGCCGGGAGGTGATACGCGGCGTGGACTTCCGGGTGCGCCGTGGTGAGATCGTGGGCATCGCCGGCCTGATGGGCGCGGGACGGACGGAGTTTGCGATGAGCGTGTTCGGCCGCGCCTGGGGGCGGGACATCACCGGGCGGGCGTTCATGGACGGCAAGCCGGTGGACCTGTCCACGGTGCCGCGGGCGATCGCCGCCGGGCTGGCCTACGTGACGGAGGACCGCAAGCACTTGGGGCTGCTGCTGGGCGAGGACATACGCAAGAACGTGACCCTGGCCAACCTGTCCGGCGTGTCCCGCCGCGGCGTGCTGGACGACATCGCCGAGCTGCGGGTGTCCGACAAGTTCCGCGGGCAGATGCGGATACGCTGCTCCAGCGTTTACCAGCAATCCGGCACGCTGTCGGGCGGCAACCAGCAGAAAGTCGTGCTGTCGAAGTGGCTGTTCAGCGGGCCGGAGGTGCTGATCCTGGACGAGCCGACGCGCGGGATAGATGTCGGCGCCAAGTATGAGATATATCAAATCATCAATGCGTTGGCGGAGTCCGGCAAGGGAGTGGTGGTGATCTCGTCGGAGATGCCGGAGCTGCTGGGCCTGTGCGACCGCATCTACGTGATGAACGAAGGGCGGTTCGTGGGCGAGATGGCGGGGACGGATGCGTCGCAGGAGGCGATCATGCGGGCGATCATGCGGAACCAGCCGGTGCGGGAAGGAGTGCAGGCATGAGCGACATAACGGCTCCACCCCCGGTTGCTGCGGCGGCGCGGGCGACACGGGGGGTCATCCAGGCGAACCTGCGTCAGTATGGCATGCTGCTGTCGCTGTTCGCGATCATGCTGTTCTTCGAAATTGCGACCAGCGGCACCCTGCTGCGGCCGCTGAACCTGACCAACCTGATCCTGCAGAACAGCTACATCGCCATTATGGCGCTGGGGATGCTGCTGGTGATCGTCACCGGGCATATTGACCTGTCGGTGGGATCGGTGGCCGGGTTCATCGGCGCACTGGCTGCGGTCATGCTGGTGCAGTTCCAGGTGCCACTGGTGGTTGCGGCGGTGCTGTGCCTTGGGGCAGGGGCGTTGATCGGGGCGGCGCAGGGCTACTTCGTCGCCTACGTACGCATACCGTCCTTCATCGTGACGCTGGCGGGAATGCTGGTGTTCCGCGGGTTGATGCTGACGGTGCTGGGCGGGCAGTCGGTGGGGCCGTTCCCGGTGGTGTTCCAGCGGCTGTCCTCCGGCTTCCTGCCGGAGTTCCTGGGCGAGCCTGGCGGTCTCAGGCTGTCGTCGCTGTTGATTGGCTGTGCAATCGGCGTGCTGCTCGTGGTGCTGAACCTGCGCGGGCGGCGGCGGCGGCAGGCGCATGGCATCGAGGCCGAGCCGGCGGGGGTGTTCGTCGCCAAGAATGCGTTGATGCTGGCGGCCATCGCCGGGCTGACCTGGCAGATCGTGTCGCACCGCGGCCTGCCGAACGTATTGGTGATTATGGCGGTGCTGATCGCGCTGTATGGCTTCGTGACCACGCGGACGACGGTGGGGCGGCAGATCTTCGCGGTCGGCGGCAATGAGAAGGCGGCGAAGCTGTCCGGCATCCGGTCGGAGCGGCTGACCTTCCTCACGTTCGTCAACATGGGCGTGCTGGCGGCGCTGGCCGGACTGATCTTCGCCGCGCGGCTGAACACCGCGACGCCGAAGGCCGGCACCGGGTTCGAGCTGGACACCATCGCGGCCTGCTTCATTGGCGGGGCTTCGGCCTACGGCGGGCTGGGCACGGTGTCGGGGGCGATCATCGGGGCGTTCATCATGGGGGTGATGAACAACGGCATGTCCATACTGGGGATCGGCATAGACCTGCAGCAGGTCATCAAGGGGCTGGTGCTGCTCGGCGCCGTTTGCGTGGACGTTTACAACCAGAAGCGATAGGGCCAGCCGCCCCGTCGCTCGAACCGCTGCGAGATGGCGTAGTAGGCCTGTGGGTTCGGTGCGTCCCGAATCCGCCCGACGTTCACGTTGGCGTCGAGTTGGCTCGTCTGGGTCGGCGAGTAGGCAGTTGCGGCATCGGCGGTGCAGCCGCCTGGGTATGGGCGCCTTTGCTGGCGGCGTTGCTACGCAACCAGCGGATGGCGGTCCAACTGCGGCAGCGCCAGGCCGGCCGCGTCGAACAGGTGGCAGGCGGCCGGGTCCACTGCCAAGCGGATCGCCTGGTGCGCGCGGGTGGCGTCACTGCCTTCGATCTGCACGATGGCGTCCTCGCCGTCTTGCAAGGCGACGTGCAGCAAGGTCAGCCCGCCGAGGCGCTCCACCAGCCGGACCTCGCCGGCCAAGGCGCCTTCGGTGCCGGGCCGCAGCGCCTCCGGTCGGATGCCGAGGGTTACGGTGTCGCCGGGCTTCACCGCACCGGGCTTGACGGGAACGGGGATGCGCGCGCCGCTGGCCAGCTCGACTGAGACACCGACGCCGTTCGCTGCGGCGATCCGCCCCGGCAGCAGATTCATCCGCGGCGAGCCGATGAACCCGGCGACAAACAGGTTGGCGGGATGGTGATACAGCTCCAAGGGGCTGCCGACCTGCTCGACTTTACCGGCCTGCAGGACGACGATCTTGTCGGCCATCGTCATTGCCTCGACCTGGTCGTGGGTGACGTAGATCATCGTGGCCTGCAATTCCTCGTGCAGCCGGGCCAGCTCAATGCGCATCTGGCCGCGGAGCGCGGCGTCCAGGTTGCTCAGCGGCTCGTCGAACAGGAAAACGCGGGGGTTGCGGACGATGGCGCGGCCGATGGCGACGCGCTGGCGCTGGCCGCCGGACAGGTCCTTGGGCCGCCGTTCCAGGTAGGGGCCTAGCTGCAGGATGCGGGCGGCGTCGGCGACCTTGCTATCCCGCTCCGCCTTGGACACTCGGGCCAGGCGCAGAGCGAAGCCCATGTTCTGCGCCACGGTCATGTGGGGGTATAGGGCGTAGGACTGGAACACCATCGCCAGGCCGCGGTCGGCCGGGCCGATTTCGTTGACGCGCTGGCCGTCAATCAGCAGGTCGCCGGCGGTGATCTCCTCCAGGCCGGCGATCATGCGCAGCAGAGTGCTCTTGCCGCAGCCGCTGGGGCCGACGAACACCACGAACTCGCGGTCGCTGATGTCCAGGCTGACGCCCTTGATGACGTCGGTGGCGCCGTAGCTTTT
>CAXTDP010000648.1:0-3733 GCA_964242295.1 uncultured Acetobacteraceae bacterium
CGGCGCTGATCAGCGCGACAAGATGTTGAAAAGTCCAGTTACCCCTGGGTTCCGCGCCCGCGCTGATTCACAGTCATGGGGAACTCAGCTGTCCGTATCGGCATACAGGATTAGGGACACCGTGCAACTTGTCGGGCATCGGAGGCGTCCTTCACCGCCGAGCCTTCTACTGCGACAATCCTCTGCACGCCAGGTGATGGGGCGTCTCACACGGCTTCGCTCACCCTCGCTGCAACAGTTGCGGACGGCACGGACGCGTCTGCCAGCCGCACTGACGAGGCGAGGTCTGCCACTGCTTCGACAGCAGCGACGACCCGCAATGGCGCAAGATGGTGGACCATGTGCCCGGCTCCCGCGACGATGTAGAGAACGCTCTGCTTGATGGTTGCCCGGAGCTGCTCGGCCCCACGCTTGAACACCACCTTGTCGCCATCGCCTGCCATGATGACCACCGGCAAGGTCAGCTCCTTGTAGCGGCGGCGCAAGGCAAGCGCGCCAGGGATCATCAGGGCGCCGTCAACCGACGTGGCCCTTATCTGCGACGGGCGCAGCGCCATGCCGGGCGAGTACTCCGCCCGGAACCGGTCCGTGACCTGCGCCGGCGAGAATAGCAGGCGCTTGAACACCGGCATGGTCAGCCAGCCGAACAAGGGCGAGATGGTGTAGCGCAGGATGTCGCCCACCACGGGCAGCGCACCCAAACCAACCAGCAGGACATCTGGGCGCAACGTCCAGAAGTAGTATCCGGACAGCAGCACGAGGCCGGCCGTGTCGGCCTGGTGACGCGCTGCATATTCGAGCGCAACGAGCGTACCCCAGGAATGTCCGACAACGACCGGACGCACGACCCCAAGCTGCGCGACAGCCTTGTGGAGCAGTTCCGCCTGCTGAGCCGCCGTCCACATGCGGCCACGCGGACGCTCGCTGTGTCCGAAGCCGGGCCGGTCGAAGATAATGACCCTGTGCGTCCTCAGCAGGTGTTCGGCAACCCCGCTGGTGTTGTAGTCATCCCCGGTCACGGCATTGCCGTGGATCAGAAGGACGGGGGCGCCCTCGCCACGGTCGCTGTAATGCAGGCGGACGCCGTCCACCTCGATGAAGGAACCCTCCGGCGGATGCCTGCGCTCCGTCCGTCGTGCCGCGAGGTGGTTAGCGAGGGCCAAGACGCCCAAGCCCGCTGCGCCGGCCAGGAGAGCCTTACCGGCCGGACTGGCTCGGCGTTGTGTCAGAAGGTTCATCGTCGTCCTTTGGGCAGGATGCGTCACGGTCCGACCGAAGGTCGGCACCGGCTCAGGCCGAGCGCCCAATGCTGCACTGCAGCATACTTATACAGATAGGCCCGTATGCGCGTGGACACGTTTGCGGGAGGAGGTCGGCGCGCCTTGCGGGTGTGTGGTGCATGGCGTTGCTGGCAATGAACTCCTCGCCCGGTGCCGGGATGAGGTGCCGCATATTGGATTTTGAGAACTTCGGGGTCTGTCGTCCAGGTGCGACAGATGACTTCGAAGGGGTCTTTCCTCTCGCCACGCAGGCTCGCTTGGCGGCGCTGTTCGCGCCCACTACCCTGGCGGATGCCGTCCCCTCCACCCCAAACGCTGATGCCGGCGCCGTCTGCAACGGCCCATGCGGCTGGTAACTCGGTTTCCACCTTGCGTTCCGCAGCTCGCGACCTTTAGCGTCAGGCATGTTCTCCGTGGACGAAGCCACCGTTGAAGCGATTCGCCGTGCCAGTGAACAGGGTGAGCTGTCCGGCGTGGTCGAGTTCCGCCGTCACTTTCCCCTGATCACCGACAACGCGCGGGCCAAGCTGTGTGTGGAGATGATCCTGGGCTGGACGCAGCGGCCCGCCTTGGAGCCAAAAGGCAGGCGCAGGAAGCCCCGGGTAGCCGCGAAGTGACCTAGCACGGCCGCCAAGCAGATCAGGATGTGAGATCGATGCGGACGACGCAGCATCCCCAGCGTGAAACCCTGACCAGTCGTAAGCCCTCGGGTTCGCTCGACCATCAACCTGACAACATCTCCTGATACGGCTCACCAGCCTCGACCTTTTTGGGCAGCACCAGGGTCTGGTCCAGCGTCATCCCACTGGCTGGCGCCACATCCACGTCATAGTCCCGCCCCACTTTTGGCACCCGTCACCGCGTATCCTGAGCCTCGTAGAAGCCCCATGAGGAAGGCCATCATGTTCGACCGTCGTCGCCTGCTGCTGACCCTGCTCGCGGTGCCACTGCCGCTGACCACTGCCGCTGCCCAGCCCTGGTGGGATGAGCGCGCCCGCCACGAGGAATGGGCCCGCTACCAAGACGAGGAGCGGCGCCGTCGCGAACTGCGGCATGAAGCCTGGGACGAGCGGCGCGAGCACGAGGGTTGGGAGCGCCATCGTCGTGAGGAAGCGCAGCGGGATTGGGAGCGCGAGCACGGACCTTACCGACGCTGACGCGCCACGCGGTGGCCACGCCTAAGCATCGGCGGATCCCGAGTAGGCTACTGCGTCCCGAGCTGACGTGCAGGTTGGATCAGACGGGGGAGGGGCAACTCAGCTTGGTGGACTTGGGACTGGCACCAGGCGCCAACCTGGGGCGTTGGTGCACTCCGATGGTGTGAATGATGGTAGGGGTGCTCTTCCCTTTCTTTGGTCCTGACTGCACCGATGCCGCACAAACACAACGCCGACCGCCGTCATCACATCCCGAAGATGGCGTTCAAGGTGCAGAACTGGCCGGAGTACGAAGCGGGGCTGCGCCGGCGTGGCAGCCTGACGTTGTGGATCGAGGACGCAGCGTTGGGAAACTGGCAGAGCACGGGGCCGGGCGGACAGGCTCGCTATGCGGATGCGGCTATTCAGACCAGCTTGATGCTGCGCATGGCGTTCAAGCTCGCGCTGCGCCAGACCGAGGGTCTCATGGCATCGGTGCTGACGTTGATGGGCTTGACGCTCTCGGCACCGGATCACACCACGGTCAGCCGTCGTGCGGTGGCGCTGCCGCTGATCCAGCCAGCGCACGTGCCGCTTGGCCCGTTGCATGTATTGATCGACAGCACCGGCCTGCAAGTCTACGGGGCGAGTCAATGGCTGGAGGCCAAGCATGGCGCCAAGTCACGCCGGACGTGGCGCAAGCTGCATCTGGCGGTGGATGCCGCCAGCGGCATGATCGTGGCGCAGACGCTGACCGACCAGGACGTCGACGACGCGTCCCAGGTCGGCCCGCTGCTCGATCAGATCGACGTGTCCATCGTCCAGGTGACGGCAGATGGCGCGTATGATGGCACGCCCACCTACCAGACGATCGCCGCGCAGGGCGATGAGATCGAGGTGGTGATCCCGCCGCGCTCGACGGCCGTCCTGAGCAGCGAACCGGGTTCACCGACACAGCGTGATCGTCATCTGGCGACCATCGCGGACCAAGGCCGCCTGGCCTGGCAGGCCACGACAGGTTACGGCCAACGATCCCTAGTGGAAACGACAATGGGTCGTTACAAGGCGCTGATCGGACCGCGTCTGCGAGCCCGCGGCTTCGCGGCCCAGCAGACTGAGGCTGCCGTCGGGGTGGCGGTTCTGAACCGGATGTTGGCAGCTGGGCGCCCGGACTCCGTCCGCCGCCAGCCGGTCATCGCGTAGCAGCCAGGGGTTTGGGGCCATCTCGCCCTGGATCTATCGAGTGCACCAACGCCTTGAATGGGCCGACCAGCTCCTTCTTCTTGGTGTCCACCGAGATCACCGGCTGCCCCTCGG
>CAXTDP010000649.1:0-3729 GCA_964242295.1 uncultured Acetobacteraceae bacterium
CCGCCTGGGGGCTGGGTGCGGCGAGCGGGCTGGTGGTCCTGCGCCTGCTGCTGCCGGTCGCCCCCGGCGGGAAGAACCCGGTCCCGGCTGCGGCAGTGGCGCACGTGCCGCCGGCCCTGGCGGCCCAGCCGGTGTTCAACGAATACTCCTTCGGCGGCTACCTGATCTATGCCGGCATCCGGCCCTTCATTGACGGGCGGGCCGACCTGTATGGCCCGGCGTTCATGCGGGCCTATGACGCCGCCACGTCGCCGAACCGCGCGGCCCTGGAAGACCTGTTCCGCACCTATGGCGTCCGCTGGACCCTGCTGCCTCCAGGGAATCCCGCGGTTCAACTGCTGGACCTGATGCCGCACTGGTGCCGGCTGTATTCGGATGACGTTGCCGTGGTCCACGCGCAGTCCTGCTGAGCAGGCTAGCGCGGCATTCCGCCGGGGTGGCGTGCTGCTGGCCGGAAACCGAAAAGTGCTGGGACGCTGCCTGGAAGTGCAGCCGCGGGGCATGGCGGCTTCACCCCGGCGCCGCCCCGGTCTAGAACCCCCCGATGCTGTCCAAGACCTTCGTGCCCGCCGACGTCGAACCGGGCCTGTATGCCGGATGGGAGGCCGCCGGCGCATTCCACGCCGACCCGGCGTCCAACGCCGCGCCCTACACCATCATGATCCCGCCGCCCAACGTCACCGGCAGCCTGCACATGGGCCATGCGCTGACGATGACGCTGCAGGACACGCTGATCCGCTGGCGCCGTATGCAGGGTAGGGATGCGCTGTGGCAGCCTGGCACCGACCATGCGGGCATCGCGACCCAGATGGTCGTGGAACGCTTGCTGGCCAAGGAAAGCAACCAGACCCGTCAGGAGATCGGCCGCGACGCCTTCATCAGGCGCGTCTGGGACTGGAAGGCGGAGTCCGGCGGTGCCATTACCGGGCAACTCCGCCGCCTCGGCGCCTCGCTCGACTGGGAGCGGGAGCGGTTCACCATGGACGAGGGGCTTTCGGACGCGGTTCGGGAGGTGTTCGTCACCCTGTATAAGCAGGGCCTGATCTACCGCGACCGCCGGCTGGTCAATTGGGACCCGCAGTTCCAGTCCGCCATCTCCGACCTGGAGGTCGAGGCGCGGGAGGTGAAGGGCAGCCTATGGCACATACGCTACCCCATCGAGGGGCAGCCGGACCGCTCCATCACAGTCGCCACCACCCGGCCGGAAACCATGCTGGGCGACACCGCCGTGGCCGTGCATCCCGATGATGACCGTTACCGCGACCTGGTGGGCCGCCATGCCATCGTGCCGCTGACGGGTCGGCGCATCCCCATCGTGGCCGACACCTACTCGGACCCGGAGAAGGGCACCGGCGCCGTGAAGATCACCCCGGCGCACGACTTCAACGACTTCGAAGTGGGCCGGCGGCATGACCTGCCGATGCCGTCCGTGCTGGACAAGCTGGGCCGCGTGACGACGGCGGAGCTGGACTTGCCGGAGGGCATGGACTTCGTGCGCGAACTGGAGGGTCAGGACCGATTTGCCGCCCGCAAGGCCATCGTCGCCGAGCTGGAGCGGCTGGACCTGCTGGAGCGGACGGAGCTGCACACCCATCAGGTCCCGCACGGCGACCGCTCCGGCGTGCCGATCGAGCCGCTGCTGACGACCCAATGGTACTGCAACGCCGGCGAGCTGGCCAAGCCCGCCATCGCCGCCGTCGAGAGCGGCGCCACCGTCTTCGTGCCCAGGCAATGGGAGAACACCTTCTTCGCCTGGATGCGCGACATCCAGCCGTGGTGCATCAGCCGCCAGCTTTGGTGGGGCCACCGCATCCCGGCCTGGTTCGCCGGCGACGGCACGGTGTTCGTCGAGCGCACCGAAGCGGAAGCCGAGGCCGCCGCCCGCACCCACTACGGCCGCGACGAGCCGCTGACCCGCGACGAGGACGTGCTGGACACCTGGTTCAGCTCGGCGCTGTGGCCGTTCTCGACCCTCGGCTGGCCGCAGCAAACCCCGGAGCTTGGGCGCTACTACCCCGGCGACGTGCTGGTGACGGGGTTCGACATCATCTTCTTCTGGGTCGCCCGGATGATGATGATGGGCCATCACTTCATACGCGACGTGCCGTTCCGCACGGTTTACATCCACGGCCTCGTGCGCGATGAGCGCGGGCAGAAGATGTCGAAGTCCAAGGGCAACGTGATTGATCCGCTGGAGCTGATCGAGGCTTACGGCACCGATGCGCTGCGCTTCACCGTCTGCGCCCTGGCCGGGCCGGGCCGCGACATCAAGCTGGGCGCGGCGGCCGTCGAGAACCGCCGCAGCTTCGTCACCAAGCTGTGGAACGCAGCGCGGTTCTGCGAGATGAACGGGGTGGCCCCCGTTCAAAACGAAGGGGGGCCGGGCTTCGACCCGGCTAGCGCCCGGCTACCGCTGACCCGCTGGCTGCTGGACGCCTGCAACGCTGCCGTGGCCGAGGCGACCGCGGCGCTGGACGCTTACCGCTTCGACGACTACGCCGCCGCGGCCTACCGCTTCACCTGGCACACCTTCTGCGACTGGTTCCTGGAGTTCGCCAAGCCCGTCCTGAACGGACCCGCCGACGACGCCGCCGCCGAGGTCCGGGCGGCGGCGGCGCATGTGCTGGGCGTCATCCTGCGCCTGCTGCATCCGGCGATGCCGTTCGTCACCGAGCACCTGTGGGACAACCTGGGCTACGGCGCCCCGTGCAGCCTGATCCGCGCGCCTTGGCCGGCGCCGGCCGCGGTCGCCGACCCGGTGGCGGCGCGCCAAGAGTTGGAGTGGCTTGTGCGCCTAGTCTCCGAAGTCCGCACGGTCCGGTCCGAGATGGACATCGCGCCCAGCAAGCTCACGCCGATCCTGCTGCGCGACGCGACTCCTGCAACCCTGGCGAATGCGGCCACCTGGTCCGGCAGCATCCAGCGCATGGCCCGCGCTTCGGAGATCAAGGCGCTGGACGGCCCGATGCCGCCGGACAGCGCGCAGATCGTGGTGGACGAGGCGACGGTGGTGCTGCCGCTGACCGGGATCATAGACTTGGACGCCGAGCGGGCGCGGCTAGGCCGGGAACGGCAGAAGTCGCTGGCCGAGGCGGACAAGGTGGTCCGCAAGCTGGACAACGCCGATTTCGTCAGCCGGGCCAAGCCGGAGGTGGTGGAGGAAAACCGCGGGCGCCTGGCCGCGCACCAGGCCGAGGCCGCGCGCTTGGCAGCGGCCCTGGCCCGCATCGCCCCGGGAAGTGGAACTGGTCCTTCTCCCTCTTCCTCCGGGAGAGGAAGCAGATAAGCAACCGATAAGGAACAAACCATGCTGAAGAAGCGCTGGGACAAGAGCAACCTGCCGTCCCGCCACGTTACCGTCGGTCCCGACCGGGCGCCGCACCGCAGCTACTACTACGCGATGGACCTGACTGAGGACGAGATCAACCAGCCCTTCGTCGGCGTCGCCTCCTGCTGGAACGAGGCGGCGCCCTGCAACATCGCCCTCAACCGCCAGGCGCAGTCGGTCAAGCGCGGCGTCGCCGAGGCCGGCGGCACCCCGCGCGAGTTCACCACCATCTCCGTCACCGACGGGATCGCGATGGGCCATCAGGGCATGAAGTCGTCGCTGGTGTCGCGCGAGGTGATCGCCGACAGCGTCGAGCTGACCATGCGCGGCCACTGCTATGACGCGCTGGTCGGCCTGGCCGGCTGCGACAAGTCGCTGCCCGGCATGATGATGGCCATGCT
>CAXTDP010000650.1:0-3727 GCA_964242295.1 uncultured Acetobacteraceae bacterium
TCATCCACATGGATGACGGATAGTGGACGACCGAGGGCCTCGACCACGGCTGCGGCGACATCGTTTACGGACAGCGCCTCCAGGCCGGCGATGTCGAACACGCCTGCCTTAGCGCCGGCGAGCACCGACGCCGCGGCACCCTGCACCCAAGCGTGGTCCGCCACGTCGCCGCGTAGGGCGATGGCGTCCACGCCCAGAGCCGCCACCTCGGCCACGGTGGCGTCCAGCTCCGTCCCGAGCCGGTCCGCCAGCGCCAGGGCGAAGCCACGCCGGGCAAGGGCCAGGGCAATGCCGCGGCCGATGCCACGGGCGCCGCCGGTCACGATGGCGATCTGGGTCATGCGGGTACGTCCGGATAGGCCTGGCGCAAGGCGGCCATGGCGTCCGCCAGGGAGGCGGCCCGGGGCAGCAGCTCGAACAGCTTGGTTTTCACAAAGAAGCGCCAGTGCACGGGCATGGCCGCCAGGATCGTCGTCAGGTCACGGTATATGGCGAGAGTCCAAACGGCCTCGTGCGCCTCGCGCTCGGGACCGAAGGCGAAATGCGGCGCCGGATGGCTTTGCCGGCGGCCGGCCCGGGCGGCATCCGTGGCCGTGGGGTCGGGCGTACCGTCTGCGGTCAACACGACGCCATAATCGCGCCTGGCCGCTTCGGCGGAAACGTAGCCGCGCGCGACGTCCAGGGCGACTCGCTCCGGTTCGCGGTCCAGCGGATCACCCCGGCCGCCACCTCCCGGGGAGTGGATGTGCAGCACGTCGCCAGGGTCCATGACCAGCGTGTCCGTGTTGCCCAGCGCGCGCTCCCTGCCGGTGCCGGGGTTCAGTACAAAGCCGGAAGGCGCACCCGGCCCGCCGCCCAGGATGCCCCAGGGCCGGAAACGCGAGCGGTCCCGGTTGCGCGCCGTGACGCGGCTGTTCGGTGCAGAAACCCGGAACTCCATCACCGTCGCCAGCCCGCCGCGCCAGCGCCCGGCGCCCCCGGAGTCCTGCAGAAGGCCGTAGCGCAGGACCTGGATCGGCACCTCCGCCTCCGTGATCTCGACCGGCGTGTTTTTCAGGTAAGCCGCGTCTGCGCCCGATCCGTTGGTGCCGTCCCGATGCGGCATGCCGCCCGCGCCGCCCACAACCGGGTTCACGGCGGCCAGCACGGTACGGTGCGTGCGGTTGTCCGTGGTCATGACGTTGACGATGCTGCTGGACCCGGCGGGCGCGGCGGGCATGCGGTCCGGCACCGCCAACCCGAAAACGCCGAACACGAGGGACCGCAGCCGGGCGCAGGTCAACGAACGCATGCCCACAGCCGCCGGGGAGCGCGGGTTGAGCACCGTGCCTTCCGGCACGATGCAGGTGAAGGGCCGGGTCAGCCCGGCATTCAGCGTGATCCCCGGGCTGAGCGTGCACAGCACGTAATACACTCCCACCAGCAGCAGCGTGTGCCGCGGATCGCCGCCCGTCGGCACGTTCAGCGCCGAGGTCAGTTGCGGGTCGCTGCCGGTGAAGTCCAGCACCGCCGAGCCACCCGTGATCCGCAGCGTCAGCGCCAGGCGGCAGGGATTGCCCCCAACAGAATCCTCGTCGGCATAGTCCGAGAAGAAATACTCGCCGTCAGGGATCGAGTGCAGCACCTCGCGCGCCTGGTGCTCGGCATAGTCCAGCAGCCGGGCCATTCCCGCCTGCACGGGGGCGGCACCGAACTTCGCCGCCATCTCAAGCAGCTTGCGCTCGCCGGTGTTCAGCGCCCCGATGAAGGCGCGCAGGTCGCCGGCGTTCTGGTCCGGCTTGCGGACGTTCAGCATCATGACCCGGCGCAGCTCGTCGTTCATCACGCCACGGCGGAACAGCTTCATCGGCGGAAAGCGAATGCCCTCCTGGTGCACCTCCGTCAACGCACGGGACAGGCTGGCGGGCACGGCGCCGCCCATGTCGGTGTTGTGGATGTGCCCGCAGGCGAAGCCGATAATGCTGCCCTCGGCGAACACCGGCTTCCACATGTGTATGTCCGGCACGTGGGTCGCGACGAAGCCGCTATACGGGTCGTTGGTGAAGCAGATGTCGCCGGGTTCGTAGTCGTCGATCATCGCCATGGCACGGCCATAGGTGATGCCGGGATACCAGGTGGCGCCCAAGTCCATCGGCACCGCGACCGCCACGCCGGCCGCGTCGGTGATCTGGGTGGTGAAGTCCTCCGTCTCCTTCACGAAGGTGGAGAAGGCGGTGCGATACAGCGTGTAGGCCATCGTCTCGGCGGCAGCGCGCAAATGGTTGCCCATCACCTGCAGCGTGACGGGGTCGATCGTCGTGCTCATGCTGCGATCCCCGTGAGATGGAGGTTGCCGAGCGCGTCCACCGCGCCCTCGAAGCCCGCAGGGATGCACACGGTGGTATCCTCCTGCGCGATGATGGCGGGGCCGGACAGGCGGTGGCCGTGATGCAGATTGTCCCGCAGATACAGCGGCACGGTCCGCAGCGCGCCGTCCTGCCAAACCTCCACGTCCCGTTCCCTGCCGGGGGTGCCCGTCACGAGGGGTTCGACCGGGAAGTCGGGAGGGATGGTCGCGCCGGCGATCACCAAACGGAGGTTGACCAATTGGACGGCGGCGGCCTCGTCGGCGAAGTCGTAGATGGCGGCGTGCTGGCGGTGGAACGCCGCCGCAATCGCTGCCATGTCGCCGGCCTGGACCCAGGCTTCCTCCAACCGCACTTCGATCTCGAAGGATTGTCCTACGTAGCGCATGTCCGCCAGCAGCGTGACCTCGGCCGGGCCGGCGAACCCCTGATCGTCCCGCAGCCACGACTCCGCCTCCCGCCGCAGCTTTGCGCCGGCATCCGTGAGCGCCGGGCCGGACGACGCCTCGATCTCCAGCAGCAGGGTCAGCACGAAGTCATTCTTGATCGCAGCGATCAGGCCACCCAGGGCGGAGACGACGCCGGGCCGCCGCGGCACCATGACCCGGCGCATCCCCAGCTCCCGTGCCAGCAGGCAGCCCAGCATCGGCCCGGCGCCGCCGAACGGCATCAGGCAGAACTCCGCCGGGTCCACGCCATAGCGGCCGATCAGCTTGTTCACCTCCACGAACATGTTGGACACGGTGACGCGGATGATCGCTTCCGCCGTTTGCGGCAGGGACAGCCCCATCGCGGCGGCGAGCCGGCCGACGACAGCTTCCGCCCGTCCCCGGTCCATCGCGACGCTGCTGTAGGCGAGCGGCGTGTGACCCAACCAGCCGCATACCGCCATCGCGTCCGTGATGGTGGCGCGGTCGCCGCCACGGCCGTAGCAGGCGGGTCCGGGGGTGGAGCCGGCACTTTCCGGGCCTACCTTCAGCACGCCGAACCCGTCCACCGTCGCGATCGAGCCGCCGCCATCGCCGATCGAGGTGACGGACACGGAGGGGATGAACAGCGGGAACTCGCCAACCGTCTCGCCGCTGCCGAACAACGGCTGGCCGTCCATGACCAGTGCCACGTCCGCACTCGTCCCGCCGATATCGAGCGTCAGCGCCATCGACAGGCCCGCCTGCCGCGCCAGGAAGGCGGCGCCCATCACGCCGGACGCGGTGCCGGACAGCAACATGCCGACGCATGACGTCTTGCCCAACTCGGTGCCCATCACGCCGCCATTGGACTTGGTGACCATGGGGCGGGCAGCGACGCCCTTGCGTTGCAGCGCGGCCTCCAGCGAGCCCAGGTAGCCGGCCACGCGAGGGTGGACGTAGCCGTTCAGGATG
>CAXTDP010000651.1:0-3725 GCA_964242295.1 uncultured Acetobacteraceae bacterium
GTAGCAGCGCGCCGAAGCGCTGTAGGCCGGCGCGCTCAGTCCCGGGCGTATAGCCGCCGTTAGGATTTAGCCGGAAGGCGGCAGCAGGCGGGCCAGCAGGCCTGCAAGCACCTGCAGCTCATCGTCGCTCAGGCCGGCGAACTCGGCACGCAGATGCGCGGCATTGTCCAGTGCCAGGCGTGTGGTCATGCGTCGCCCCTCTGGGGTCAGGGCCACGAGGATTTGGCGCCTGTCCTTGGCCCCTTGCTCCGTTGTGACGTGGCCATCGCGCCGCAGCACATCCACCAGGTCGGACACGGTCGGGCGCGAGACCTTCAGGGCCTGCACGATCTTCCGCTGCGGCACCGGCCGGCCATTGGCCAGCAGCACCATCAGCACCTGCAGGCGGCCGGGGGTCAGCGCATCGCCGCCAAGCCATCCCAGCAGGCGGCTGTCCAACGTTTGAACACCGGTCCGCAATGCAAATAGGACTTCCATCGCCAGCGCCTGCCCTGGTGGAAGCAGCCTGGCGTAATGGCGGCGGACATCGTCCGGCGGCACCGGGCGAGCATGGGTTTTCGGCTGTCGCATGGTTGAAACTGTTAGGAGCCTTACAAATCTACAGCCTGGTTGAGACTGGTCCTTCTATCCATTCTGCCGCGCTCCGGCCATGAGCGGAGGATGCGATGCACCGGTCTGCACCGGAGAACTGAACCCTGGGGAAACGGAGCTGCAATGACCCAACCCATCCTCGTCGTCGGCGCCGGGCCGACCGGGCTTACGGCGGCGCTGGAGCTGTCGCGCTTCGGCGTTCCCGTCCGGATCGTCGAGAAGGCCAAGGAGCCCGCCACGACCTCCCGTGCCATCGGCATCCAGGCGCGCACGCTCGAACTCATGCAGCAGCGCGGCCTGGCCGGGGAGATGGTGCGACTTGGCAACCCCGCACATGGCGGTGCCGTGTATGGCGGCGGCAAGCTGGTGTTCCGGCTGGATTTCGGCCACGTGGACAGCCGTTTCGACTACCTGCTGTTTTTGTCACAGGCGGAAACCGAGCGGATCTTGCGTGAGGCGGTCGCCCGTCAAGGCGTTACCATCGAGCGTGGGGTGGAACTGGTCGGGCTGTCCCAGGACGCGCTGTCGCACGACCCGGGGCCGGTCAAGGCCGTGCTGCGCCACGCCGACGGACGGCTGGAGCAGGCGTCGGCACCCTGGCTGATCAGCGCGGAAGGGGCGCACAGCACGGTCCGCGCGACGCTGGACCTGCAATTCGAGGGCAAGACGCTGGACGAGCAGTATGCGCTCGGCGACCTGCACATAAGCGGCGAGCTGCCCGAGAGCGACTTCCACATCTTCTCGTCGCCGCACGGCTTCATGGGGCTGTTCCCGATGGGCGACGGGCGATACCGGCTGATCGCCAGCAACCCATTCAGCACGCCGTCCCGGACTACGGAGCCGTCCTTGGACGAATTGCAGCGCATCTACGATCAGCGCTCGCACATCCCGGCGCGCTTCCATGACCTGACCTGGAGTTCCTGGTTCCGGATCAATAGCCGCTTGGTGCGGCATCTCAGGGTCGGCCGGCTGCTGCTGGGCGGCGACACGGCCCATGTCCACAGCCCCGCCGGCGCGCAGGGGATGAACACCGGCATCCAGGACATGATCAACCTGGGCTGGAAGCTTGCTCTGATCATGCAGGGTAGGGCGCCGGCGGCGTTGCTCGACACCTACGAGCAGGACCGCCTGCCGGTGATGCGCGACGTGCTGTTCAAGACGGAGAACCTGACCGGCGTGATCGGGTCGGAGAACCCGGTCGTGCGGACTGCCTTCAACCACCTTGGCCCCTATATCGGCGGCGCCGGGCCGGTGCAGGAGAACAGCACCGCCCGGATGAGCCAGGTGGCGTTGGGCTACCGGGACAGCCCGATCTCGGCCAACTCCACGCATGGCGGCGCGCTGCACGCTGGGGACCGGGTGCCGGACTTGCCGGTGCGCCATCGGGTGGCAGGAGGCGGCTGGAGGGACGGCGAGCTGCTCGGCTTGCTGGACCCGTCGCGCTTCACCGTGCTGACGGCTTATGGCGACGAGGCCGCGTCGCCCGGCGCCGGACTCTGCGAGGCGGCGACGTCATTCGGGACGGGCGCTGCATTCATCGAGCTAGCGCCAGCCGGCGATAGCGCCGCCCGGGCGAAGTATCAAGCGGCATTGGGCCGAAGCGGGAGCGTGTTCCTGGTGCGCCCGGATGGCTATGCCGCCGTGGCGTCAGGGCCGCATTCGGCCGTCCGCAGCCTGGCCGACTGGCGCGGACGCTGGCTTTTGGGGGAAGCGTCCCATGCCGCATGAGGCGTCAGGCAGGATGCTGGCTGCCAGTCGTGTGGGTGCCGTTCACGTATTGGCAGCCGTCTAGACCGGTTTGCGTCCAGACTGGACACAAACCGGTCTAGCTTTTTTGCTTGCGAGCATGGACTTGCCGTTGGGTCCGATCTCTGCGCGTCCGAGTTCAACTGCAATCTGCTCTATCACGGCGTGCGCCAGGAGCTTTACGCCGGCGGCGCTCGCGGCATCGGCCGAGGTGCTGGCCGCGGCCGCCGGGCCACCCGGTATCCCGTCCATTTCGGCGTCAGCCCCTACCAACGGTGCCCGGCGAGCTATGCCTGCTTTGAGCGGGCGATCATCACTCCCAGCGGCGCGCCGCCGAACAGGTGGACGTGCAGGTGGGGCACCTCCTGCCCGCCGTGCCCGCCCATGTTGGACATGATGCGGTAGCCCGGCGCGTCCAGCTCCAACTGCCGGGCCACGGCACCGACCGCACGGAAGAAGCCGGCGATCTCCGCCTCTGGGGCCGTCGCGGTGAAGTCGGTGAACGACACGTAGCGTCCGCGGGGGATCACCAGCACGTGGACCGGCGCCTGCGGGGCGATGTCGTGGAAGGCGATGGCCCATTCATCTTCGTAGATCCGGCGCGAGGGGATTTCGTTGCGCAGGATGCGGGCGAAGATGTTCTGGTCGTCATAGGGTCCCAGGCCGCTGACCGGCATTGCCGCTTCTCCCGTTGGTGGCCGTCGCTGCTGGCCCCGGCGTGAACTGCCGCGGTGCCGCCATGTTTGCAGCATATGCGGCGTTGCGTGCCAAGGTGGAGGCAGGGCCAAGGTGGGGGCAGGGCCAACGCGGAGGCGGGGCCAAGCCGAAGCCGGGCTGGGGCGGCAGGAGGATGGGACCTATGCGGGTGGTATGGCTGACGGGCTTGAGCGCGTGCCTTGCCATGGCAGGGTGCACCCCCCTGCCTAGCGGCTATTACGGGGCGCCTCCGGGCTATGTGCCGCAGCCCTATGCGCCAGTGCCGGGCGGCGCCGCGCCACAGCCCTTGACACAGCCGGAGGCCAATGGTGCGCCAGGGGACCCGGACCCGGGCTATGCCGACCCGTCTTATGCGCAGCCGGGTTATCAGGAGCCGGCAGTGTTCGCGCCGCCGCCGGGGTATTATGCGCCGCCCGCCTACGGCTATGCGCCGCCCGCTTATGGCTATGCGCCGGGGTCGCCGCCGCCTGGCTTCTATGGCCGGCGCGACCGCTTCGATCTGGACCGCTACAACCGGGACCGCTTTGAACGTGAACGAGGGGCGCGTGAACGGGGGGAGCGTGAACGGGTGGAACGCGGCCGCTCCGAGCAGAACCGGAGCCGGGAGCAGTTCGAGCGCGAGCGGTTCGAGCAGGGCCGCCTGCGTGAGCGGGTGCAGATGGAACGGCCGC
>CAXTDP010000652.1:0-3718 GCA_964242295.1 uncultured Acetobacteraceae bacterium
TGGCGGTTTCCGCACGCCTTCTGTAACCCAAAAAGGTCGGATTCTGAACCACGCCATTCTGCCGGTGCTCGCCATCCTCAGGGCTGGCAGCTCGGGCGCGCTCGCATCCATCGTGGCGTTTGCGACCGGGCCGGACGGGCTGCCGGACAACACTGCCTACTTCTGGATGACGGGCCTGCTGTCGTCGTTCCTGGACAACGCGCCGACCTACCTCGTGTTCTTCAACATGGCCGGCGGCGACCCGCAGGCGCTCATGGGGCCGCTGTGGCACACCCTGCTCGCGATCTCGGCCGGTTCGGTGTTCATGGGCGCCATGACCTACATCGGCAACGCGCCCAACTTCATGGTCCGCTCCATCGCCAGCGAGCGCGGTATCAGGATGCCGTCCTTCCTCGGCTACATGGCCTGGTCCTGCGCCGTGCTGCTGCCCACGTTTGCGCTTGTGACTGTGGTATTTTTTCGGGGATGAGCGCGCGGATCGCCCAAACTCCACATTGCCGATTTGAGGATTTGTGGCGATGAACAGCATCCTCAATCTGCCGTTGGCGCTGCTGCTGCCCAGCACGTTCCTGACGATGCTGGGCAGTGCCGGCGCTACCCTTCTTGTTCTCGGCCCGCGGCGGCGACACGTTCGGCGTCTTGGTGCTGCACTGCTTGGCGTGGGGGCTGGGAGCGTCACAGCCTTGTTGCTGCTGCCGGTGGATCTGTGGCTGCTTCGCCCATTGGAAAGCCAGTTCCCACCCGCGCAAGCGCCGCCGCACGTCGATGGGGTAATTGTCATCGGCGACGCCGTTTCAGGAGCAATCAACGCCAATGATGTCGCGCCTACCCTGAACCGCAACGCTGATCGGCTGACTGCACTTGCGACTCTCGCCCGGTCCTATCCCCAGGCAAGAGTCGTGTTCGCCGGCAGTCCGGCAGTTTCCGTACCTGGCGCCTTGACCGAGTCGGAGGCAAGCCCGGTATTGCTGGAAAGACTGGGAGTGGCGCGTGGCCGCGTACTATACGACGATCGTTCCAGCACAACATGGGAGAACGCCGTCAACGCGCTCGCCCTGGGACAACCAAAGCCCGGCGAAACCTGGGTGTTGGTGACATCGGCCAGCCACATGCCCCGCGCTATGGGCGCATTCCGTGGGGCTGGATGGCATACGGTGCTTCCCTGGCCCGTTGCTCACCGGACCATAAAAGGAAGCTGGGCAGCCCTGTTGCAGCCTGCGGGAACTAGGCTGATGATGGTCAACCTAGCCGCATATGAATGGGTCGGACTGGCTGCATACCGGCTCCAAGGCCGCACGGACCAACTGCTTCCCGGACCGAGTGCCGGGCAGTAATCCTGACCTCCGCTCAAATGGCCAGAACACACCTTTGCGGCTACTGGGCCAGCCGCGCTTTTCGATTCAGTTACGCTGTCCTACCTATTAGCATCGCTCAGCGGGGCTGCACCACTTCGTCAAACGATCCCCAGACGAGGTGGTATACAGCCCATGCTAGGCGCAGTGTCCGCCAGAGTTGGTTTGCCGGACAACGGAATTACAGTGTTGTTCCGCTGGCGGCTGCATCACCAAGGGACAGGACCGCTCTCGTCCGAGAAGGTGCCCGTCGGACCATCGGCACCGATGAGGGCTAGGCGGACTGGCTCGCGCGCGCCTTCCTCCACGCTGCGCGTGCCCCGGAAGTTGTTGAGCGCCGTGGAGGTGAAGCCGGGGCACGCGGCGTTGACCTTGATGCGCGTCGACTCAAGGGCGAGGGCAAAGGCGAGCGTGACCGCGTGTGCCGCCGATTTCGACACCGAGTAGTTGCCGAACATGGAGCGGTGGGGGTTCGCGGGGTCCGAGTTCAACGCGACCGAGCCGCCCGAGCTTGCGGTGACGACGATGCGTCCGGCCGGGGCTTCGCGCAGGAGCGGCAGCATGGCTTGCGTGACGGCGATGACGCCGAACACGTTGGTCTCGAACACCATGCGCACATCGTCGAGCGGAGCGGTGGTGAGCGAATTGACGTCGCCGAGGTTTTCGAATTTCCTGCCGGGCCGACCGGCGTGTGAAATGCCCGCATTGTTCATGAGCACGTCGAGGCGGCCGAACTCGCCGCGGACGCGCGTCGCCGCCGCATCGATGGAGGCCTGATCCGTCACGTCGAGCTGGACGGCGTGGGCGTCCGCGCCAATGGTCTTCGCTGCTGCCTCACCATTCTCCAACTTCCGCGAGCCGACGAGCACGGTGAAGCCGTGGCCAGCGAGATCCTTGGCAATTTGCAGGCCGATGCCCTTGTTGGCCCCGGTGATGAGGGCAACTGGTTTGTCATTCATGGTTATGTCCTTGATCGCGTTGGAGGATGGTCAACACCATCGCGCCACCCTATGTCTGTGAAAGCGGAACAACGCTCCACATATATGGAACAATGTTCCGCTATGGCAAGCGGAGTTTCATCGGATGAGGGCAAGACAGGTGGCCGGAAGGGGCAGCGACGCTGACCGCGAGGCTTCGACCCACCGGTTCGTGCGTGCTGACGCACGACGGAACATGGACGCGCTACTTGAGGCGGCGCTGGCGGTGTTCGCAACCTCGGGGGTGGACGCGCCGGTGCGGGAAATCGCGGTCAAGGCCGGCGTCGGCGTCGGCACCATGTATCGCCATTTCCCGCAACGCTCTGACCTGATCGTCGCTGTCTTCCGTCATGAGGTTGACGGCTGCGCGGACGCAGCGCCGACGCTGGCGGCCAAGCACACGCCCGCCGAGGCTCTCGCTCGATGGATGCAGCGCTACGTTGATTTCATTGCGGCTAAGCGCGGGCTTGCCGCGGCGCTTCGTTCAGGAGACCCGGCGTTTGAGGCGTTGCCAGGCTATTTCGAGAAGCGGCTCGTGCCCGCCTTGCGTGCTCTGCTCGACAGCGCGGCTACGGCGGGCGAGGTGCGCGGCGATGTCGAACCCTATGATCTCCTGCGAGCGGTAGGGGACCTCGGGATGTCGGCCCACTATGACGGTCCTGCCCACGCGCGACGGATGGTCGCGCTACTCGTCGATGGACTGCGCTTCGGCGCGAACCCAGTGGCCGACAAAGCTACAAAGGACATCCTGATCGACGACCGGTTTCAAGCGAGTGTTTGAATGCCGTGAGCGTCGGCAATGGGTCCAGCCTGTGTGGAAACACCAGTGAGCGGCTTCAAAAGAGGCTTCGACAAGAAATGCCTAGCAGCGCCGGGCGGGTAGTCGTCGATAATGCCGAACGGCTTGTAGCCTTGCTTCTCGTAGAAGCGAGCAGCTGCAGCGCTGAAAGTGTCCAACCAAACTCCTCGACAGCCACGCCGCTTTGCTTCCGCTTCAGCACCTTCCAGCATTCGGGTTCCCAGCCTTTGTGACCTCAACGCGTCAGGAACAAACAGCAGTTCGACAAACAGCCATCGGAATGACGTGCGCCCCCACAAACCCCCAATGACCTTCGTGCCGTGACGTGGTTCAGAAAGTGCCATTGCCAGGTAACACCGGAACTCGATAAAGCTCTGACGGTAGAAGGATTTCTCGTTTTGGGTGCTACCCTGATCTGAACCACGCCCCCGCACCGGCCTGTGGGACACGCGCGAGGAGGTCGGATACTATCCTTGCCAAGCGCGCCATGATACCAAGGTCCTGGGCTGTGCCATCCGCGCGCACTGGGGCATTAAGAACTGCGCCCATTACGTCCGAGACGTGACCTTGGGCGAGGACGCCAGCCGCAT
>CAXTDP010000653.1:0-3718 GCA_964242295.1 uncultured Acetobacteraceae bacterium
GGCGGCGATGGCCGGGCGGGCGCCGGGCAGCGGATCGGCGATGGCGGCGACCCGGGCGGCGACGCGCTCCACGTTGCCGTCCACTGGCACGGCAGGCACGCCGAAGGCGATGCTGGCGACGGCTGCGGCGGTGTAAGGCCCCACGCCAGGCAAGGCGCGCAAGCTCTGGACATCGTTGGGGAAGCCACCCATCTCGGTGACGCGCTTGGCGCAAGCGTGCAGGTTGCGGGCACGGGCGTAGTAGCCCAGGCCAGCCCAGGCCTCCATAACCTCGCCTTCTGGCGCGGAGGCTAGGGCCTGGATGGTGGGAAAGCGGGTCAGGAACCGCTCGAAGTAGGGAATGACGGCTGCGACGGTGGTTTGCTGCAGCATGATCTCGCTGAGCCAAACGCGGTAAGGGTCCGGCGCCTGCCCCGGCATGGCGCGCCAGGGCATCCGGCGGCGGTGGCGGTCATACCAGTGCAGCAGCGCGGCGGCGGGCGGGATGGAGGCCGGAATGGGAAGCGCCGGAATGGGAACCACAGGACCGGGTATGGGTGAGCGGGCGGCGGACAACAAGGTGGACGCGGCGCGGCACGTGTATGGACCGCGTCCGGTGGGCGCCTTGGTGCCGGGCATCACGCGGGCGGCATTCAAGAAGCGCTCCCCGGCCGGCGCGCAGGTGCTGGCGGACTGGGCGGCGATCGTCGGGCCGGAGCTGGCGGCCACCGCGACACCGCGCCGGCTGATTGGCGGCACGCTGACGCTGGCGTGCAGCGGACCGACGGCGATGGAGCTGCAGCATCTGTCCGGCCAGGTGATGGAGCGGGTGAACCGTCACATGGGCCGCATCCTGGTGGAGCGGCTGCGCTTTCTACAGGATCCGACGCCCCCTGCCCCGCCGCTGGCGCCGCCGCCGCGACGGGCGGCCGCCTCGGTTTCAGTGCCCGGCATCGCCCCCGGCCCGCTGCGCGATGCGCTGTCCGCGCTGGGCCAGGTAGTTGCCGGGCGTGGGGATGGCAGGGCATAACGTCGCCGCATCCGCTGCATACCAAGAGGTCGCCATGCCCATCACGCGCCGCCTGCTGATTGCCGCCTCCGCTGCCCTGCCGGTGGCCGGCGTTGCCCGTGCCCAGACCGGGGGTGTCCAGACCGGAGGTGCCCAGGCCGGGGGCGACAACGCCCGCATGGCCGACCGCTCCATGGGGCCGGCAGACGCCAAGGTGCAGGTGGTGGAGTGGTTCTCCCTGACCTGCACGCATTGCGCTGCGTTCCAGCGCGAAACATTTCCGCAGGTGCGCGCCAAGCTGATTGATGCCGGGCGCATCCGTTACACCTGGCGCGACTACCCGCTGGACCAAGTGGCGCTGACCGCGGCGATGGTGGCCCGGGCCCTGCCGGTGGAGCGGTATGAGCCGTTCATCAGCGCCCTGCTGGCCAGCCAGGACCGCTGGGCATTCGCACGCGGTGTGAACTCGACGGACGAGCTGGCGAAGTATGCCGCCCTGGCCGGCATGTCGCGGGAAACCTTCAACAGCGCGATCGGCGACGCCGGGCTGAAGCGGGCGATCCTGACGGCGCAGGAGGATGCCGAGAAGACGATGAGCGTGACAAGCACGCCGTCGTTCATCATCAACGGCAAGCTGACGGCTGGGGCGGTCGGTTATGAGGCTTTTGAGAAGGCGGTGGACGCGGCGGCGGCGTAGGGCCGAACACGGCGCGCAGACCAGAACCGATCAACACTTGCCGTAGTGGTGCCATGTTGAACGAGCACCTTAACGTCCCGTTTCGCGATGAACACCCCTGATGGAGGTGCCGCATAACCCGGCATCTGGCCCTATCGTCCCAACCCGTGATACTCGGCGTTCGGCATCATATCCACCGCATGCGCCACCCGGTTGGTGTAGTTGAAGAACGCCGCGACCTCCGCGATGTCGAAGATGTCGGCGTCCCCGAACCCATGCCCCCGCAGCGCTTCCCGGTCAGCCTCCGTCACGGTATGGGGCGCCGCCGTCAGTTGTAGGGCGAAGTCCAGCATGGCGCGCTGCCGCGGGACCAGGTCGGCGACGCGGTAGTTGAAGGCCATCATCTCCCCAAGCTGCGGGTCGCCTGACAGCTTGCGAACGGCAGCGCCGTGGGCGACCAGGCAGTAGTAGCAGCGGTTCCAGGACGACACCGCGACGGCGATCATCTCCCGCTCCAGCTTGGACAGGCCGAGCGGCGCCAGCATCAGCTCGTCATACAGGCGGATGAAGTTGCGCAGCCGCTCCGGGCGGATCAGCCAGGCTTGCAGCACGTTGGGGACGAAGCCCAGCTTGTCCCGGCATTTCTGGAAGTAGGGGCGCAAGTCCTCCGGTAGGGTGCTCTCGTCTGCAGCGGCCAGGGCGGTGACGTGGGCGGGTTGCGGCATGGCTCAGGCCTCCGGCGTGTTGACCCGCTCACGCGGGAGGGCGCGCGCCTGCTCGCGCAGGACAAACTTCTGCATCTTGCCGGTGCTGGTCTTGGGCAGCGGCCCGAACACCACCGTACGGGGGATTTTGAACCGGGCCAGGTGCTTGCGGCACCAGGCGATCAGGTCATCGGCTGATGCGTCCATGCCGGGCTTGAGGGTCACGAAGGCGCAGGGCGTCTCGCCCCAGGTCGGGTCCGGCCGGGCGACCACCGCCGCCTCCATCACCGAGGGATGGCTGTAAAGGACGCCCTCGACTTCGATCGTGGAGATGTTCTCGCCGCCGCTGATGATGATATCCTTGCTGCGGTCGCGGATCTCCAGGTAGCCGTCGGGGTGGCAGACCGCCAGGTCGCCGGTATGGAACCAGCCGCCGGCGAAGGCCTCGTCCGTGGCGGTCGGGTTCTTCAGGTAGCCTTTCATGACGATGTTGCCGCGCATGAACACCTCGCCCATCGTGGCGCCGTCGCGCGGGACCGGCTGCAGCGTGGCGGGGTCGGCGACCATGACGCCCTCCTGCACCGGGTAGGTGACGCCCTGGCGGGCGCGCAGCCGGGCCTGCTCGGCGGCCGGCAACGCATCCCAGTCGTCGTGCCAGGCGCAAACGGTGACGGGGCCGTAGGTTTCGGTCAGGCCATAGACGTGGGTAACACCGAAGTTTAGGCGCTCCATCCCCTCCAGCACGGCGGCGGGCGGCGCGGCGCCGGCGGTCATCATGCGTACGGGATGCGGGCGGGGCTGCACGCCAGGGTGGTTCAGCAGCAGGCCCATGACGATGGGGGCGCCGCACAGGTGGGTGACGCCGGCCCGGTCCATCGCGTCCAGCATCGCCGCGGCCTCGACCCGGCGCAGGCACACGTTGGTGCCCGCCATCGCCGCCACCGTCCATGGAAAGCACCAGCCGTTGCAGTGGAACATCGGCAATGTCCACAGATACACCGGATGCTGCGCCATACCCCAGGTCAGCGCGTTGCCGACCGCGTTCAGGTAGGCGCCGCGATGGTGATACACGACGCCCTTCGGGTTGCCGGTGGTGCCGCTGGTGTAGTTGAGGGCTATGGCGTCCCACTCGTCGCTGGGCGGGGTCCAGTCATAGGCCGGGTCGCCGGTAAGTAGGAACGCTTCGTAGTCGGCCTGGCCGACAGCCGCGCCAGGTGGGGCAAGCGGGTCGTTGATGTCAATGACGTAGGGCCGCTGGCTCTCGGGTATCATGGCCAGGGCGACGGCGACCGTGGGGGCGAACTCGCGGTCGGTCAGCAGCACGCGGGCCTCGCCGTGCTGCAGGATGAA
>CAXTDP010000654.1:0-3716 GCA_964242295.1 uncultured Acetobacteraceae bacterium
GCCGGCGATGCCCGCGGCCTCGTCGAGCAGCCCGCGCCGCTCCTCCGGGCGGGCCTGGACGAGGGCGCCTACCCGGCCCTGGCCCACCATGGCAAACAAGCGGGCGCTGCCGGCGAGGTCGGCGAACAGCGCCTGTACGTCCCGCGCCCGGGCTTCCCGGCCGTTCACCTGGTAGACGCTGCCGGCCCCGCGCTCGATGCGACGGGTCACCTGCACCGCCGTGAGGTCAGCGAAGGGGACGGGGAGGCTGCCGCCGTCCAGCATCAGGGCGACCTCAGCCTGGTGCAAGCCGGGCCGGGCGACGGTGCCGGCGAAGATCACGTCCTCCATCTCCGCCCCGCGAAGCGTACGGGCGCTGCCCTCGCCCATGGCCCAGCGCAGCGCGTCCACGACGTTGCTCTTGCCGCAGCCGTTTGGCCCGACGAGGCCGGTGAGGCCGGGCAGGATGTCGAGCGTCACCAGGTCGGCGAAGGTCTTGAACCCGTGAATGCGCAGCCGGCTGACGCAGGCGGGGCGCGCCGGTGCGGGCATCAGTTCAGGTGTGGGGTCAGGACGTGCCGGGGCCATGACGGCGAGCATTGCCGGCGCGCCCGCCGGCGGCAAACCATATAATTCTACCACGCGCGATAACCGGCATTATCGCGCCTGAGCAGGGCGGGGAGGGCCAGAGGACGCCTGTGCTGTCGCAGAGCTGTCGGATCTCGCTTATTCGTTCAGCAGACTCGGTAAACCGTTCAGCAGTGCTGGATGACCCGCTAAACTGTTCTGCTATCGCCCACGCGTCGCCGTCCCATTTGCTCGGTGGGATGCCCTGCGTCACTACCGCCAGTTCAGTCCTGCCGCGTTCATCTTGGCCCAGAACGTCGTTTTTGCCCGGTGCTGCCGCGCAAGGTTCTCGCGGTAGGCGTCCTGTGTCGGGAAGTCCTGCCATCCCTCCACCTGCAATGCCAGTTGCTCGGCCGCGAGGAGGTCCTGCACGACGCGGCCATAGGACTGCGTCCGCGCCCGCGTCAGCGCTGCGTCCACGATCCGACGGCGCAGTAAGACTGCGGCGAGCGGATGGCTCGTGGCCAGGCGTTCTGAAGCTGGCCGTAGGATGATGTCGAGATCGCCGCTCAACTCCTGAAGTCTATGGCATACCAGCCCGGCAGCGGCATCCAGGGCAAACGTGGAAAGCAGCGACAGGGCGGCATATGCATCCCGGTGCTCCCGTGCTGCAGCGACCGCCTTCTCCGTCGCGCCCGGGCGAGCAACCAACGGTAGCTGTTTGAGATAGACGTCAAGCGTGGTTCCGGCCAGTGTGCGAAGGAACACGCCCCAGCGTGCCGCCTGCGCGTCGTCGCCACGGCCGAGCCGGTCGAGGATCTCGATCCTGAGATCGTCGAGGCCGCTCCACCAGTGCTCCCCCATGGCCTGTTCCAGCCGCGGCAGGGCCTCGTCCAAGCGGCCAGCGCCGACCAGGCGTTGCACGATGGGCATCAGGGCCCGGTCCTCTGCGCCCGCAGGGTGCTGGACCTCGGTGAATGCATCCACGTCGCCTCGGGCATCGGCGACCTCGGCCAGACCCTCAAGGCAGGTGCGCCGGTGCTGGCCACCACCGGCCAGCCCTACGCCATCGAGGCCGGCCCGGAATAGCCGGTCCAGCTCGGCCAGCCCCTCGGGGCCAAGCCCTTCCTTGCAGGCGTGGATAAGCCGGCGGCAAACGCCATACTCATCGCTCAGCAGCTGGGTGGCAACCTCAACAGGCAGCCGGCGCCGTTCGTCCGCGGGCAGCGCGGCGCAAGCTAGGCCGAAATCAGCAACGACGTCCTCAATGGCGCTGCCGACCACGCCGTCGCTGTCGCGCACTTGGGCAGCGATGGACGGATGCAGCCGGATCAGGCGCAGGTGCAAATCAGCGGCGGCCCGTGGTGACCGTGGCAGCAAGTCACGCGTGATGGCGGCGCGGATGCGGTCGATCTCGTGCGACAGGGCCTGATCGTCGCCATCACTCCAACGGTTACGGCGGGCGTTCATCGCGTCCACCTCTCCTGCCAAGGTAAGCTCGAGGTCCGCGTCGGAAGCTTGGGCCGCCAGCGCCAGCCGAAGCGCCTGCCCAAGCCCCAGGTCGTGGCCGGCGTGGTCAACCAGGATTTCGGCCAGGCGGTCTGCGCCAAGCACTGCCACCTCCGCTGGCGACGGGCCTCCCTCGTTCCAGCAGTTCATGTTGCCTGCCCTTTCCTCCAGCCAGAGAGCGCTAGTTGCAACTCCAGCACGAGCCGGGTGATCTGCCCGACGTGCAAGCGGCGCGGCGCCGTGAGGAGCGGCAGCGCCGGTGCCAGACCTGTCACGTCGGCCGCGCAAGCCGTTTCGGCTTGGGCTGGTGCATGCGCCGCCGCACGTTCGGCCGCAGCGCGGCCCGAACATCCTTGTCTGCCATAGCCAGGTCGAACCAGTCCGGGTCGAAGTGACCGCCACACCAACGCTTCATGTCGGCGTGCTCGGGATCGTCCCGGTCGGCCATCACGTCCAGGAAACGCTCATAGCCGCCGATGCCGCCCACATCCTCGGCTGGCCTGGCGCGGGCGCCGCCGGTGCAGGTTGCCACTTTCGGGAGCGGGTCGAGCGTTACGTGCTGCTCGATCTCGACATGATGGTGCCAGTCGTCGCCGAAGTCGTAAAGGTAGGTGAACGTCGTCCCGGGCTCACGGCCGAAGTCGAGCAGGCGCACATCGCGCTCGTCGAACAGGCGCGGGCTGTCCGGGTAGCCGCCGTCGTCATCGGTTTCCAGGTCGCCATAGCGCAGGCCGCCGATGCGGAACTTGTGCAGGTGGTAGTCCCACCAGTTGAAGGCCGCCTGGATTACCAAGTGCAACTGCCCGAGGTGCCAGGTCCCGGGCACGACCAGCCGCCGCCAGACTGGGGGTTCGATCTCGGCCAGGGTGACGCGGAGCTGGACGGCGTTCAGGTCCATGTAGGGCATAAACCCGACTTCATGCGCTCACCGCCCGGACGTCAACACACCGCTACGCCTGCCAAGGCCGTTACGGGGTGGGTTGATACCGGAGGTGATCAAGCGGCACCCCCGGCGTGCCGTATCCATCTTGTTACGCCAACATCGCCTCGACCTGGCTTGCAGCGCGCGTATCAACCTGACTGCGCTGAGTAGCGGACGACGGCCCCCTGGTAATCTGCCAAGGTCAGATCGCCTCAGCTTGGCAGGTCGGCATCGGCCAGCGCGGCACGGGCGGCGACCTGATGCAAATGCTCCCGCATGCTGGCCTGGGCAGCCAGGGCATCACCGTGCCTGATCATCTCGATCAGCGCCCTATGCTCGCGCACCGCGCAGCTTGAGGAGTGCTGGCGCACATGCGTGGTCAGGATCAGCGACGACCGCGACACCACCTCGGACACGTAGCGGGCCAGCAAGGGGCTTCCCGCCAGTTCCGCCAGCAGCAGGTGGAACTCGCCGGCCAGACGGACCGCTTCCGGCGCATTCAGGCTGCTGGCCTGCTCTTCACGGGCAACATGGGCCTGCAACCGAGCAACGTCTCCAGGCGTGAGGCGGCCTACCAGACGCGCCACCACCATCGCCTCCAATTCCTGACGGACGGCCAGCAGGTCCGCCGCCGCATCCAGGCCGATCGTGGCGACACGGGCGCTGCGGTTGTTGGTCCGCTCGACCTGAAGTTGACCTATTCTGGTGGAGTGTTGGTGGGCTTTGGTGGCTACGCCTG
>CAXTDP010000655.1:0-3715 GCA_964242295.1 uncultured Acetobacteraceae bacterium
CCGAACCGCATTTCTGGATCAACGCCTGACCAAAAATGGCCAAACTCAAGCTAAGATGAAGTGCCGTCCCCCGTGGGTGGCCCAAGCCAGGACATGCCTCCATGGAACGAGATACCGACGCGGACTGGCGCAAGATCGGTGAGACCGAACCCTTTTGGGGCGTGCTGACCGAGGACCGGTTCCGGCGCGACCGGATGGATCAAGCCGCCAAGCACGCCTTCTATGCGACGGGTGCCGAAGACATCGGCTTCGTGCTGTCGCGCATACAGCTCATGGTTCCCCATTTCCGCCCGCGTCAGGCACTCGATTTCGGCTGCGGTGTCGGCAGGCTCACGCTTGCCATGGCGCGTCATGCTGACGCTGTGACCGGTGTCGATATTTCACCCCAGATGCTCGACGAAGCTCGACGGGCGGCCAGCGAGTTAGGGGTTCGCAATGTTGCGTTCAGGAACGACCTGCCAGAAAAGGATGAGACGGGATTTGATTGGGTCAGCTCCCACATTGTATTCCAGCATATCCCGCCCGGTCGCGGTTACGCCCTCCTGCGCGACCTTCTCGGCCTCCTAGCGCCAGGGGGAATTTGCTCGATCCAGCTCTGCTTTCTGCGCGACCAAGCCAATGCCGGCGAGTTCGTTGGTTATAGCCGCTTTTGGTCGTTTGATGGGGAAGCAGCTCATGCCGGGTTGGACCAAGACCCCAATCCGGTCGGGACCGTTCGGATGTATGATTATGACCTCAATCGCGTGTTCGCGGCCATGCTTGCCCATAAGGTCGAGCTGTTCGGGATTGCGCAGACCAATCATGGTGGTCATCACGGAGCCTGGTTCTTCGGCCGCCGTTCGGGAACGCCGTGATGGTTGGCAAAATCAACGGTTTGGCTTGGGCTGGCTACTTGACAGCCGGCGCAATGGTTTCCGCTAGTTAGGGCCGGCAATCAGCCGGGTCTGAAAAATCCCATAAGGCTTTCCAACCCTAGCCAAAAAAGCTTGCATCCACTCGTGCAACGCCGACCAGGTTGATGGCCGTGTGGTCGGACAGCGTAAGCAGTGTGCTTCCAGCACCGTTGGCCTGGGTGGCAAGCGCGTTGGCGACAGCGCTGCTTCCATAGCCTTGCAGGACGATGCGCTCGGCGCTGGGCACGAAGTTGAACAGGTCGAAGGAGCGCGCCCCGCCCGCGTTGATGACAAGCCGCGCCGTGCCGCCAAACACCAGGTCCGCCCCGCCCGATCCTGTCGTAATCGTGCTGGCGCCAAATGCAAACACCGTGTCGTATCCTGTGCCAAGCTGCACCGTGCTGGTGCCGGTGCCGGTGCCGATCAGGTCGTTGCCCGATCCTACGATGATCGTGTCCTGCCCCTTGCTGCCGCCGAAGAGGGCATCGCTGCCCCTAGCGGCGCTGCCGTCCAGCAGCACGTCGCCGTCGCCTGCCACCAGGACGTTACCTGCCCGGCCAGCCGAATACAGCTTGTCGCCACCTGTGCCATACAGCACCGTCTGGCCCGTGCCGGCGCGCAGAACGTCGCCGCCGCCGTTGCCCCAGAACTGGCCGCCGCCCGCCCCACCCTGCGCCGTCAGCGGCCCGCCGATGCCGACCACGACATCATAGGCGGACCCGGCGGTGTAGTTGATCCCGCCGGAGCCGCCGAACACGAAGCTGGGGGCTGAACCACCGATGAACGTCATCCGCCCGGCGCCCCCCACCGCGGCCATGCCCGTGGTGGCCGTCACCCTGCTGACGCCTGCGCCGCCGAATACGGTGTCCTGCCCGTTGCTGTTGACGATGCCCGTGCCGCCCGCCAGCACGACCGTGCTGCCGCCTGTGCCGGTTGTGACCGTCAAGGCGGCATTGCCGCTGCCCCGGACCGTGCTGGGACCGTCGCCGGTGACGACCGTGGCCGCGCCGGACACGTTGAAGGTGTTGGCGCCCAAGCCGCCAACCAACGTGACACCCGCGCCCGTCGAGTAGAAGGTGTCGTTGCCCACGTTGCCGATCAGGACGGCGCCGGCAACTCTCGCGTCGGACAGGGTGACGGCATTGTTGCCTTGGGCGAGCAGGCTGCCGTATCCGGCCGGCAAGGCCAGGCTGGCACCGGGAGCAGGCACCACGGCAATGTTGAGGCTGTTGGCCGCCGGCGCATCGAATGCGCCAGTGTTGGACGTGGACACCGCAACCGCATACGGCGGCGTTATCAGGGACGCCAGACCCGCCCCTGCCGCTGCGATGGCCGCGGCCGAGTAGTTGCTCCTGGGCAGGTAGGCCGCTTGGAAGCCGGCTATGTTCGTGACCGGCGTGGTCGGAGGAGGCGGCACCGGAACGGGCGTCGGGGTAGGCACGGGTGCGGGCGTCGGCGTCGCCGCTGCTACGGTGACTTCGGACACCTCCCCGGCAACGGTGCGGGCTGGCGTGACCGAGAACACCATGCCGGTGTAGTCCCCCACGAGGGTCAGGGCGGCCAGGTCGGTCGTGCCGTAGAAAAGGTCAAGGATGCCCTTGCCCAAGCCGGTCGCGGTGTAGGTGGCCGTTACGGTCCCGACCACCCCCTGGCTGACGGCGATCACGTCGCCCGCGGCGAAGCCAGTGATCGCTCCGGCCAGGTTCGACGCATAAAGGCTGGCCGGGGCGGTGGAATAGCTGATGATGCCAAGCCGGCCGCCGGAGCCTGTGAAGGTGACGTTCTCGGTCGTGACATCGGTGGTGCCGCGAAGGTTCAGCACTGCACCAGTCCCAACTTGCAGCGACCCGGCGCCATTTACCTTGCCATATAGGTTCAAGGTGCCGGACGTGGACAGGACGCCCCCGTTGATGATGCCCTTGGATGCGAAGACAGAGCCGGATGCGCGCAGGTCATTGCCGGGATCAATGGTCAGTTGACCCGCCGCAGCACCCCCCGCCGTGCCGACCTCCATCGTCGAGAGGTCGTCCACGATGACGGTGGTCAGCGCGGGGTCAATGCCCTGGAACACGAAACTGGCAGCCTGGATCGCACCGCCGCGCTCGGCTTTGAGGGAGACGAGACCCGGCCCATTGCTGGACCCAAGATAGAGCGTATCGCTCACGTTCAGGCTGGCGCCTGCGCCGCTGGTTCCTGCCGAGCCGACGTTCACGTTCAGGGTGGCAGTTGTGACCGCTCCACCTGAAGCGACCAACAAGCCTCCTGTGATGCCATCCCCCGCCGTGTCGGTCCGGCCAACGTCCAGGGTGCCCGTCGTTACGGTTCCATCCAGTGCCGTGTTGCCCAGCAGGACCAAGCTGCGCGCATTGCCCGGCCCGGAGATGGTTTGCACGTCGGGCGATCGCCCGAGGGTTATTGCCGGCCCGATAATAATTGCGTCGTCGCCTGCTGCTGGCGCACCGGATGGAAGCCAGTTGGCATCGTCTGCCCACAAGCCGCTTCCAGTGCCGATCCAGGACTTTGCGCTCAAGCCATCAATCTCGTTTCAACATAATCCTGTTTTGACCCATAAATGGGCGAAACTAGGGCCCGTATGGCATCGTCCCACACGATACGCCTGGTCAGCCGCGGCCGTGCCCCGCACCGGCATCCTCGATAAAGCGGCTCCGGCGCAGGAAGCGCGCCGTCAGCAGCGTTGCCACCAGCATCAGCCCACCCGCCAGCCCCCACCAGGCACCAGTCGCCCCCGCTCCGGCGCGCGCCGTCAGCCACCAGGCCGCCGGGAAGCCGACGCCCCAGTAGCCCACTGCCGCCAGCACGAA
>CAXTDP010000656.1:0-3714 GCA_964242295.1 uncultured Acetobacteraceae bacterium
TGCAGTGGACGGCGACCGCCAGCCCGGCGCCCGCCAGCGCAAGCACCGCCGCGCGGCCCAGGCGCACGCCTCCCCCGGTAACGAGCGCGACGCGGGGCAGGGAGGGCAGGAGCAGGTCCATGCGGCTGCCTACAAGCCGGCGGCCAGGGCGTAAAGCGCCGCCCAGGGCATAAGAAGCCGGCCAGGGCGCCATGCGTCCGGCAGGACGTTTCCGGCGGCAGCGCGCCTTCCCTGGTGAGAACCGCCCAAGCCTGGTATGAAATGCAGAACATCTTCGGAACACGCTTGGCGTTCCCGTTCCGGACATACCTTCCCCCCCGAGGCCGCTCCTGCCGTCAAACGCCACGCTCCGCCCGCACCGCTTGCACCGACGCTGGCCCGTCCGGGTCCACTTGCAGTTGATCGTGTTCGTGCTGGTGCTGCCGGGCCTGGCGTTCTCGGTTTTGCTGCTGCTGCGCCTGTCCGCCCTGGAGCGCACGCGCAGCCAGCAGGCAGCCGAGGCGGCGGCGGTCCGCACCGCCGATGCGGTGGACCGGGAACTGACGAACATACGCGCGGTCCTGCGCGTGCTGGCGATGTCCCCTGCACTCGAGGCGGCGGATATCCCGGCGTTCGACGATCAGGCACGGGCCGTCGGGGCCACGATGGGGCTGAACGTCATCATGACGGACCGGGACGGCCAGCAATACGTCAACACCCGCAGCATACCCGGCACCCCGCTGCCCCGGACCAACGTGACCGATACCTTGCAGGAGGTGGTGGCAACCGGCCGTCCCGGGCTGTCGGACTTATACCTAGGTGCCCTCTCGGGCACGCCTGCCGTCGCGGTTCTGATGCCTGTGCCGGAGCACGCGCAGCCCGATTGGGTCCTGACCAGCAGCATGCAGCCGTCCCATCTGGCCCGGCTGCTGCAGGCGCAAGCCCTGCCGCCGGGCTGGATCGGCACCGTCATAGACGGGCGCGGGACCATCATCGCGCGGTCGGTGGACCATGACCGCCTGGTCGGGCGCCGTGCATCGCCCGATCTGATCGAGCACGCCACCGGGGAGCGTGGCACCTGGGACGGCACGACGGTGGACGGCATGGCGGTTCTGGCGGCCTATGCCCGGGTCGGCACCGCGGGCTGGCGCGTTGCAGTGGGCGTGCCGCTGGAGGTCGTGCGTGCTCCGTTCCGCGCCACCCTGGCCACCCTGACCATGGCCGGGGCGGGAAGCCTTGCGCTGTCGCTGCTGCTGGCCTGGGGCCTGGGCCGGCAGATCGCCGGGCCGTTGCGGGCGCTGGCCGTGGCTGGGCGCCGCATCGGCACGGACGGGGCACCGGCCATGCCCGCGACGGGGATCACCGAGATGGACGCCCTGGCCGGAACCCTGGCCGCCACCTCGTCCGACCTGCTGGCCCGCACGGATGCCCTGATGGCCGAGCGGGCGCGGTTGGCCGCCATCATAGACACCGTGCCGGTTGGCCTGGTGATCGCGGCGGCGGACGGCCGCATCCTGTCGGGCAACGCCCAGTTCGAGTTGATACTCCGCCGTCCCGCGCTGGAAAGCGGTGGAGCCGGCGAACCAGACGAATGGATGGCCTTCCACCGGGATGGCCGGCGGATGCAGGGAGCAGACCACCCGCTGCGCCGCGTGCTCCGCGGCGAGGACCGGGCGGAGCTGACCTGCCAGTACCAGCGCGGCGATGGCACGCGGTTTTGGGTCAATCTGGTCGCAGCCCCGATCCGTCCGGCGCCGGGCGCACCTTTGGCCGGCGTCGTTGTCGCCATCCTCGACATTGACGAGGTCGTCCGCGCCCGCGAGGCCAAGGCGCAGTTCGCCGAAACCCTGCAAGCGCAGGTCGCCGAGCGTACCGCCGCGTTGCGGCGGGCCAACCAGCGCCTGCGTGATGAGATGTCGGCACGTGCCGTGGCGGAGGAGCAGCTCCGCCAATCCCAGAAAATGGAGTCGGTGGGACGCCTGACCGGCGGTATCGCGCATGATTTCAACAACCTGCTCACCGTTGTCATCGGCAGCCTGGACCTCCTGACCCGGCGCATCACCGAGCCGAAGCACCGCCGCCTCGTGGACAACGCCATGGACGGCGCGACCCGGGCGGCCACGCTCACGGCGCGGCTGCTCGCCTTCTCCCGGCAGCAACCGCTGCAGCCGCAGGCGCTGGACGTGAACCGGCTGGTGGACGGCATGGGCGACCTGCTGCACCGCATCCTGGGCGAGACCATCCAGGTTGAAACCCACCTGGCACCGGACGCATGGCCGGTTCACGCCGACCCGAACCAGTTGGAAAGCGCGTTGCTCAACCTGGCGGTGAACGCCCGGGATGCCATGGCGCCGGAGAACGGACGCACCGGCGGCCGCCTGACGATCACCACGGCCAACCGCGTGCTGGCGCCCGACACCCTGCCGCCCGACACCCTGCCCGGCGAATACACGGAGATCGCAGTGGCCGACACCGGCACCGGCATGACTCCGGAGGTCGTGGCCCAGGTGTTCGAGCCGTTCTTCACCACCAAGCCGCAGGGGCAGGGCACCGGGCTGGGGCTGTCCCAAGTGCACGGCTACGTCAAGCAGTCCGGCGGCAGCGTCGTCGTGGACACCGCGCCGGGCCAGGGCACGACCATGCGGGTGCTGCTGCCGCGCCTGCGGGAGCCGGCCGTCGCCGTCGCCGGCGCCATGTTGCCGGAGCCGCACGCCCTGCCGAGGGCTGCGGGGGAAACCATACTGGTCGTGGAAGACGAGGCCGGCGTACGCAGCTTCACGACCGAGGCGCTGCGCGAACTGGGCTACGTCGTCATCGGGGGCGCCACGGCGGCCGAGGGGATGCGGCTGCTGCAGAACCATCCGGAGGTTTCACTGCTGTTCACCGACATCGTGCTGCCAGACGAGAGCGGGCGCCTGCTCGCGGCGCGTGCCGGGCGTCACCGTCCCAGGCTGAAGGTGCTGTTCACCACCGGCTACGCGAGGGACGCCGTGCCAGACCCAGAGGCAGAACAGCCGGCCCTGGACCTGATCGCCAAACCGTTCACCGTGGCCGCGTTAGGAGAAAAGGTAAGGGCCGTACTGGACAAGGCCCCTCCTCCCTCTCCCTCCGGGAGAGGGCCGGGGTGAGGGAAGCAGCAAGCGCCAAACCTTGACCAGGCATCGTGTGGTCTAGCTATCAAAGGCCGGGTTCAGTCCTTGTTGCCTGTCCCTCACCCCAACCCTCTCCCGGAGGGAAAGGCAGCAAGTAGCTACCGCCCCCGTCGCCGGCCCTTCTTGACCTTGTCCGGGTCCCACCCGCCGCCTCCGGGACCCAGCGGCTCGGGCGTAGTATCCTTCTTCCGCGCCCCAAACGCGGCGCTGCTGGCTGGCGGCGGCGGCAACCCCAGGTCCAGCGCCTCCAGCCGGCGTATCTCGTCGCGCAGCCGTGCCGCCGTCTCGAACTCCAGGTCGGCCGCCGCCGCCCGCATCTTCTTCTCCATGTCGGCGATCGCCGTCTTGAGGTCCTTGCCAACGAAGTCGGTAACGCCCGCGTCCTTGACCGGCGCCACCGTCACATAGTCCTGCTCGAACACCGATTGCAGCGCCTCGCCGATGTGGCTGCGCACGCTGGTGGGGGTGATGCCGTTGGCCTCGTTCCAGGCGCCCTGCTTGGTCCGGCGGCGGTCGGTCTCCTCGATGGCCGCGCGCAGGCTGCGTGTCATCACGTCGGCATACAGGATCACCCGGCCGTCCA
>CAXTDP010000657.1:0-3704 GCA_964242295.1 uncultured Acetobacteraceae bacterium
GAGACCTTGCGCCGCCATACCTTGAAGGTCGGCGAGGCTCTGGGTGAGGGCGCTGGGATCCGGCCGGAGGCAGAAGCGTCGGCGATTGTGGTGACTTTGGACTCGACGTTCATCCGCGGCTGCAAGGACGGCGAGCGGCACTTGGAGGTGCGGGTCGGCAACGTCGAAATGGAGGCTGGTGGCCGCCAGGTGTTCGGCGCCGTCGCCAAAGCCAATACCGACATCCAGGCGCTGATCCACTGCACCCTTGATGCTGTCGGGAAAGGCAAGGACACGGCACTGACCGCTTTCACCGACGGCTGCCCGGGCCTCAGACGCATTCTCGCCGAAGCCGGTGTCACCACGCGGCCGATGCTCGACTGGTTCCACATCGCCATGCGGCTGCAGCACTTGAAGCAGATCGCCACCGGCCTGTCAGCGGATGACACGGCGTGGGCCGAGGCGAAGGCGGTGATCGTCGAGGAGGTTGAACGCCTGCACTGGCGCATTTGGAACGGCAAGGCCCAGGATGCCCAGATCAGCATCGATCGCATCCGCGCGGTCATGCACCATTTCCGGGGCGAGCCGGATCGGCGAAGGTCTATTGCACCCTCACGAAGGCTGTGGACCGCGTTGCGCGCGCTGGATAGCTATCTGACCGGCCAGAGTGCCTGGCTGGTCAACTACGCCGAGCGGCACCGTGCGGGCTTGCGGGTTGGCAGCGCGATCACCGAGGGGACGGCCAACTTCCTGGTGAACCGCCGGATGAACAAGTCACAGCAGATGCGCTGGTCGCGATGCGGCGCCGATCTGCTGCTGCAGGTTCGGTGCGCCGTCTACAACGGCACGCTCGGTTCCGGCTTCGGACAGACGTTCCACCCGGCCAATGACCCTTGCCCGCCAACGGCGATCGCCGCCTGACCCCCAATCTTGCGACAGTCCCGTTCCGGGGTGGTGCTGCGTTTGTCACGCAACCAAGCCGGCGATCAGGGCACCGAGCAGGGCTTTGCCGCGTCAACGCGCGTTATGCACGAACGGGAAGAAGCCGAGGTAAAGCGGCAGCTTGTCTTGTGAGATGCTCCGGTGTAGGCGCAGCCAGGAGCGTAGCAACGACCAAAACCCCTCGATTGTGTTGACGTGGACCTCGTAGAACCCGTCGTCGTCCTCGTCGCAGGCGTATTCGCCCCGGGCGTGGCAGACCGTCTTGTGCCCGTAGCCCCAGGCCGGCAAGCGGGCGTAGATGCTATACTCGTCCGTGTGGACGAGGGTGCCCGGTGATGATCGGCTTGATCGTCCTCTGCTGCACGTTGGCCAGCATATATAGCACCACCTGTCCGCCGCGCTGGATCAGGCCGAGGACGGGTGGCTTGTCCTTCTCCAGCGTGCCACGGCCCGGCGCGCCTGCCAGCTTGCGGCACCGTCCGAGCCGCCCCTTTTGGCCACTTCCTTCGGCTGCCCTTTATGGCCGGCCACGACATAGACCTCGTCGATTTCGACTTAGCCCGTCAGTTCCACCGCCGGCGTCTTGTCGACCAGCCCGTGGCGCCGTTGCTCCGTCATCGCCTGCACCTCCGAAGTATCCAAGCCCAGCTCCAGGGCGATCTGCCGGTTGGAAAGGTTCAGGCCCATGAAGTAAAGGCACAGCACCCACATGCGCAGCGGCTGGTGGTGCCCGGCCAGCACCATCGCGCAGCGATCCCCCGGAGGGAGATGTCGCAAAGCGGCATCAAGTCCGGTCAGGTCGTCGAAACGCCCTGAACACGCATTGCACCGGCAGCGCTGCCGGCAGGGCTGCGTGTCGTCGTGGCCATCGCGGATCACTGCATCGTTGTCGCAGACCGGGCACCGAATGCCTTCCGGCCAGCGGCGCTGGCGCATGAATGCGAAGCACTTCGTATCGTCTGTCAGACCCGAAAGGTTGACCAGGTCGGATACAGCCATGACGCAAGCTCCTCGCGCGAGCCGGTCAGCTACTCCCGATCCCGTCTTCGCACCAGCCGTCCTCAGCCCCGCGTCACGAGCCCGACCCCACCACCCCGGAACCCAATAAGAGCCAGCTGGGTTTATGAGTAGCTGCGCCGCCGCCTTTGTTTGTGAAAAGCGGCAACAAGCTCATTTTAGCTCACGGCTTTGTCATAAAATTACTCAATGTTTATTGCGCTTGCTAATCCATCCAGTGTGCGATTAGGTAAGTAACAATGTGCGGCAAGAGCATGGGAGTGTCCGCAGCAACGCGGGTGGCCTTGCTTAGGTCGCTTTGGGAGGGTTCGACGATGAGTCTAGATGTCAATGAGGCCGATGCGGTCTGGAACGCCGATGGGATGAACCGCCGCTCGCTGGTGGGACGGATTGGCGCCGGTGCAGCCGGGGCCGTGGTGCTTGGGGCAATGGCGACGGGCATCGCGGCCGGCACCTCCGTGCCTGCCCAGGCGCAGACGATCACGGATGCGGACGTCCTGAACTTCGCGCTGAACCTCGAATACCTTGAGGCGGAGTTCTACATCCGCGCCTTCCTCGGGGTCGGCCTGAATGCCAGCGACCGTGACGGCGTAGGCGGATCGGGCTTCGTGCTGGGCGGCTCGAAGGTGCCGTTCCAGACGCCCGCCATCGCCGCCTATGCCCAGAAGATCACGATTGACGAAGTGAACCACGTCCGCTTCCTGCGCCGTGCGCTGGGCAGCGCGGCGGTCGGCGCTCCGAACATCGACCTGCTGAACAGCTTCAGCGCGCTGGCCGCGGCGGCAGGACTGGTCCCGGCCGGCACGCAGTTCAACCCGTTCCTGAACGAGCAGAACTTCCTGCTCGGCGCCTTCATCTTCGAGGACGTCGGCGTCACCGCCTATGCCGGAGCGGCGGCGCTTCTCACGAATTCGGGTAACCTCAGCGCGGCTGCCAGCATCCTCGCCATCGAGGCGTATCATGCCGGCAGCATCCGGACGACGCTCGGCGCGCTGGGCCTGCAAATTCCGGCCAACGCGATCTCGTCGGTCAGGGCACGGGCCGGCGGCGGCGGCGACCAGGGGCTGTCCACGAGCACCCTGTCCATCAACATCTCGCCGTCCGACACCGACTCGTTGGCGTTCCGCCGCACGCCGGCCCAGGTGCTGAACATCGTTTACAACGGCGTTTCGACGGGTGGTGGCTTCTTCCCGAACCGTTTGAACGGCACCGTCCGCTAGGCAGCCGGACTGGCCCGGGTTGCGGGCCGGCTTGGAGGGACAGCCACCTTCCGTCGTTGAGACGATGGGCGTCGTGACGACGGGAAAGGCAGCTGTTCCGGCTTATACAAGCGTGAGGGGTTGGAAGCCGTTTGCCACCATGTTCGTGTTCCGATGCCGACCTGCTGAGAAGGTGAAGTTGTCGCACCTCAGAATAGTGCCCGCCACCCCAGGATCTCAGGCGCAGAATGTTTCTTATGGAGCATGAGCCATGACGCGATCGCCTCTATAGCAGGCATCCAAGCCTGCCGTCATGCCCACGAACTGGCGTTCTTTGGCAAGCGGCGGTCGTCGTCGATGACACAGACCTGATGCGGCGGCGTGTCCGCCCACCGCCAAAACACCACGTTGTGGTCGGACGCAAGCGCGCCTGGCGCGAAGCTCGGCACGACCACCGCCGACGTGTTCGCCATCGCGCGCGGGTTTCGGACGCGGCACCCCGATATTCCGCTGGTCCTGATGGGCTACGCCAACCCGATGGTGCGGCGTGGGGCGGACTGGTTCGCG
>CAXTDP010000658.1:0-3699 GCA_964242295.1 uncultured Acetobacteraceae bacterium
GGCGGTCGTGACCGGCGGCGCCCGCGGCATCGGCCGCGCCATCGCCGAGCGCATGCTCGCATCCGGCGCCGCGGCCGCGTTATGGGACCTGGACGCCGCCGCGCTGGACGCCACGGCCGCCGAGCTTTCCCGGCATGGCACCGTCAGCATCCACCAGGTCGAGCTGACCGACGAGGGCGCCGTGCGCGCCGCCGCCGACGCCACCCTGGCCCGGCACGGCGCGGTGGACATCCTGGTCAACAACGCCGGCATCACCGGCGGCAATGCCCCCACCTGGGACCTGCCCACCGCCGAGTGGCGCCGCGTGCTGGAGGTGAACCTGGTCGGCCCCTATCTCGCCTGCGCGGCGGTGCTGCCGGGAATGGTGGCGCGCGGCTATGGGCGGGTGGTCAACATCGCCTCCGTCGCGGGCAAGGAGGGCAACCCGAACGCCTCCCACTACAGCGCCAGCAAGGCCGGGCTGATCGCGCTGACGAAGTCGCTGGGCAAGGAGCTGGCCGGCAAGGGGGTGCTGGTGAACTGCGTGACTCCGGCGGCGGCCAAGACCGACCTGTTCACGCAGATGGCGCCGACGCAGATCGATTATATGCTGTCGAAGATACCGATGGCCCGGTTCGTCGAGGTGTCGGAGATCGCGGCGCTGGCCTGCTGGCTGGCGACGGAGGACTGCTCGTTCAGCACAGGCGCGGTGTTCGACATCACCGGGGGGCGGGCGACCTATTGACGCCGGGTTGGGCGCGGCAGGCGATGGGCGCGGCTTCCTTGCCGCCAACCGCTTGGGGGGTCCCGTTCCCGCAAGAGCACCTGTGCGTCCTCGTTCTCGGCGACTGGCATTTGACCTAGGCCCGTGCACCCGGCGAAGTCGGCTGGGCCATACCGCCGCCTTTCGGTCCTGGGCCGATAGGGAGTCGCGCGGTTCGAGGCTGAACGGATGGCCGGCGTCGTTGCCGATGGCCGCCCAGACCTCGCAGGGGCCGCTGGTACGGACCTTGAGCTGACCTGGAAGCTTATCGGTTGAACAAGATGGGGATGCACCAGTATTGCCGGTGAGGCAGGATGCGGGCGCAACTGGTTGAAGTGCGGCTGCCAGTCATGGTGGGGTGGTTTCCGGCGGCGCGCATGTGCGCCCCAGGGACAGAAGGCACATGCGGGGAGCGCAACACGGCCGCAACGCTTTCGGGCGTTGCGGCCAATGGTACGACCGGGAGATCAGGCCCGCTTGCGGCGGCGCGAGGCGATCAAGCCCGCCAACCCGGCGCCGAGCGCGGCGAGCGAAGCAGGCTCCGGCACTGCGGCTGCGTTCGAGAAGGCGATGTTGTCGATCAGGGCCAGTTGGTCGCCGCTGACGGTGAACACGACCCGGTCAATCTGCGTGTTCGTGAAACCGAAGAAATCATCGGCGCCGTTGTAGCTGGTGAAAGACAAGCTCTCGACCGGCGCACCTTCAAAATAGGATGCCACCGTTGTACCGCCTCCATCCTTTACGATGAAGAATGACATGTCGGACACCGGCGAGCTGAAATCAATCTCGACGGGCCCGGTGATATCGGGCCGAAGTTCACGGCAGCCGGCGCCGTCGTGGGAGCGAAGCCGTTGCCGTAGCTACTTGTCGCCACAAGGCCCGAGAACGTCGCGCCGATGCCAGTGTAGGTGGAGTTGATCGGCGTGCCCTCTGCCAAGCCACTGAAGTCAGTGGACTGGCCCGGGTTGGAAATTCCCGCGCTCGCGTAGGTGAACGTTGAGGCAGCAACCGGAGCACCGAAGGAGGACGCCAGGGCTACAGCGCCGACGATCGTCAGAATAATCTTTTGCATGATACTCTCAATAAGTTGCTATTTCGTAATAGCAAACGCTATGCCAATATAGGAAAGCCTAATTAAAACAGTCCTAAGGACAGGCCACGCGCCTGCTCGTGAGGATCTTATGTTAAAAATGCTGACATTGCCAAAAGTATTGAAATGTAGGTTTTCATTAACCTGAACAGTATTTTCTCCCTTGCCTTCAGGTTTGGAGCACGTCCATAGCCACAGTGCCGAATAGGACTCCCTGCAGGGCATGGGCCAAGTCCCGCCCTGGCGCGTCGCCTTCAACCTCCCCCGCGAGCAATCCATCCCGTCGCGGCGCTTGTAGATGGGGGCTGGGCATCGTAGGGGCGCCCCGTTGCTTTTGGCCGGGCTGGCAGGCTTTGCGCCAATGCATCACGCGGGTGCGTGCGGCGCGGGGCAAGTGGCGACAGCCGGCTGCGGCGCATCCCGGGCTGACCAGCAAGCGTGGCAAGCCATGCGAGCACCATTGGCACGTAGATGTCCCGCTTCATGCCGCAAATGACTTGCAACGATGGTGAGGGGGCGCCGCGCTGCAGACTGCTCCATAACGCTGCAACGCCGCCGCAAACCGCGTTACGTCCTCCGTTTCGAGCGGAATTTGGCGGTATTACCGGCGTGCGGTCACCGATCAGCCTGGTGCCGCGCCGGCACAAGCCGCCTGGCACGGCAAGCCGATGTTCAACCCACGCCACTCGCGCCGCCCGCAGGGCAGGCCCGCACCTGCGGGCGCCTGGAGTCCCGATCCAGGCTGCCTGCAGCGTCGAGGAGCACAGACGGGAACGGGGGACTGCGGGACGGCCGCACGGCGCGTTGCTTTTCCCGAACCATACCGCAGGTGCATGGCTGACCAGGGGCGTAAAATGGGTTAGGTTGCCGTCGTGCTTACCGATCTTCCCAACGTCCTGACCCTGTCACGCATCGCGGCGATCCCGCTGCTGGTGGCTCTGGCGGCTCTGCGCACGCCGGCGGGGGACATGGCGGCGTGCATCGTGTTTTCGCTTGCGGGGATCACCGACTACTTCGACGGCAAGATCGCCCGGGGACGCGCGCAGATCAGCGATGTCGGGCGCATGCTGGACCCGATCGCCGACAAGCTGCTAGTCGGCGCGACGCTCATGGCGCTGGCCGGGCTGGGGCGGCTGTCCAACTGGGGCCTATATCCCGCCATCGTCATCCTGCTGCGCGAGATACTGGTCAGCGGCCTGCGCGAATACCTGGCGGGGCTGCGGATCGGCCTGCCGGTGACGGAGCTTGCGAAGTGGAAGACCGGGTTCCAGATGGGCGCACTCGGCACCCTGCTGGCCGGAGACGAGACCGGCGCCATCCTGCACCTGAGCTTCTTGCCGGTTCAGGATATCGGCGAGGCCATGCTGTGGGTCGCGGCGGGTTTGACGCTGTGGACCGGGTGGGACTACCTGCACGCTGGGCTGCGCCATGCCTCCGCCCCGGCGGGCGTGGGGCGGCAGCCCTAGATTTTGCCCCGGCTTGAGCATTCCTTGCTGCACATGCACATTCGTCGCGACGGCCGCATGAACGGCCTTGGAGTCCTACCCATGCGGCGCATCGCCCTGCTCGGCCTGCTGCTCGCCCTACCCGGCTGCACCGGGACTGGCGAGTTCCTGGCCCATACCTTCGCCCCGCCGCCCTTGAACCCCAACCTGCCGATGACGGACAGCATGAACCTGCGCCGGTCCCTCGGCCAGGCCACGGAGTTCGCACCCCTCGCGCCCGAGCCTGGCAATGTGTGGCCTGGCACCGAGGCGCCGACGCCCACGCTGTCCGACGTCGCCAAGGATGAGGGCAACAGCGGTGCGCGCGGCTTCGGGCAGACAACGGTGCCGGGCGCGACGCCGGGCTTGCCAGCCGGGCGCCA
>CAXTDP010000659.1:0-3690 GCA_964242295.1 uncultured Acetobacteraceae bacterium
GCCGCTCGCCCGCGCCGCTGGGGTCCCGGTGCTCGCTTTCACCTCGGACGTGGCCCAGGCGCAGCCCGGGGTTTGGACGATGGGCGTGACCCCGGGCCAGCAGGTCCGCCGTCTCGTGCTGGCGGTGCAAGCGGAGGGCAAGACGCGCATTGGCGCGGTCGTGCCGCAGAATGCCTTCGGCGACGCCTTGGCCACTGGCATGACCGCGTCCGCCGCCGAGGCCGGCCTGCCGCCGCCGCAGGTTCTGCATTACAGCAACGGCTTCGTCGGGCTGAACGCCTCCTTGAAAGAGGTGTCCAGCTACACCGCCCGGCACGGCGGGCAGGAGCCGCAAGCACGCCCGGCCGATGCTCCTCCCGCTGATCCGGCCGCTCCGCCGCCGGTGGACGCACTGCTGCTCGGCGCGTTGGGGCCGCAGCTTAGCCAGGCCGCGCCGCTGTTGAGGTTCTACGACATCAGCCCGACCCAGGTCCGCGTCTTCGGCCCCGCCACCTGGGCGCGGGAAGCGGCGCAGCTCAGCGCCTTGGCCGGTGCCTGGTATGCCGCCCCTGACCCGTCGGCCCGCGTGCCGTTCGAGCAGACCTACGCCGCCAAGTATGGATCGCCGCCACGGGACCTCGCGAGCATCGCCTATGACGCCGCCGGCGTCGCCCGGGCGTCGCTGGACCGGATCGGCTACTCGGCCCAGCTCCTGCTGCGTCCCCAGGGCTACATCGGCGCCGATGGGCCGTTCCGCTTGTTGCCCGACGGGCAGGTGCAGCGCAGCCTCGCCATCTTCGAGATTGATCGCGGCGGGTCGCACATCGTGCAGCCAGCGCCAGGGACGCCTGCCGCGCCGGGCACCTGATCCAGGTGGCGCGCGCCACCCTTCCCCTGCGTACCGCCGCGGCACTGGCGGCTTGGCCGGTGGCCGTGCTTCTTGTGCTGGCCATTGATGGCGCCTTGGGCTGGGGTGCGGCGCTGCTGGCGGCGGCGGCAATGGCCGGGGGCGCCGGCATCCTGGCGTGGGTCTGGGTCCGCGACCTCGGGTTGGTGATGTGGGCGCTGCACCATCACGCGCCGGACGGCACGGGGATGCCTCCGCGCCGTCCCCTGCTGTCCGCCACTGCGCACCTGGCGCGGGAAGCCGCGCGCCTGTCACGCGACTTGGCTGCTCAGAAGGCCGAAGTGTTCGGCCTGCTGCAGGCGGAGCAGGCCATCGTGCAGCGGTTGCCCGATCCGCTCATCGTCCTAGGGGCAGACCGGCAGGTGCGCCGGGCCAATGCCGCCGCGCGCACCGCCTTTGGCGCCGAGATGGCGGCCGTGCTGCGCCACCCCGGGCTGCGCGCCGCCATAGACCGCGCCGCCAGCCGGGGCGAGGACCAGTCCGCCGAACTCAGCCTTCCCGTTCCCGTCGCCCGGGAGGTGTATGCGACCGTGATGGCGCTTGACCCGCCGCTGGCCGATGGGGGGCGCATCGTCGCGGTCATGTCCGACCGCACGCGGGAGCGCGCGGTGGAGCGGATGCGCGCCGACTTCGTCGCCAATGCCAGCCATGAGCTGCGCACGCCGCTCGCGAGCCTGATCGGCTTCATTGACACCCTGCGGGGACCGGCCGCCGACGACCCGCCGGCGCAGACACGGTTCCTGGGCATCATGGCCGACCAGGCCGGGCGGATGAACCGGCTGATTGACGACCTGCTCAGCCTGTCCCGGATCGAGCTGACGGAACACCGGGCGCCGGCCGACCGGGTGAACCTCGCCGAGCTGGTGCAGCGTCTGGCCGACGCGTTCGAGCCGCAGATTAGCAGATGCGGGAGCGGCAGGTGCGGCTGCGGCTGGACCTGGCGCCCGACTTGGCGTCCGTGCCCGGCGACGACGACCAGTTGGAGCAGGTGCTGCAGAACCTGCTGGACAACGCGACGAAGTATGGGCGGCACGGCGGCACCGTGACCGTCACGGTGCAGCGGGTTTCGCCGGGTGGGCGCTGGCCGGCCCGGTCCGGCGTGGTGCTGAGCGTCGCCGACGATGGGCAGGGCATCCCGCGTGCTCACATCCCGCGGCTGACCGAACGGTTCTACCGGGCCGACAAGGGGCGCTCGCGCGCCGTGGGCGGCACCGGGCTGGGGCTGGCGATCGTCAAGCACATCGTGAACCGGCATCGCGGCCAACTGCTGATCGAGAGCGCGGAGGGTGCCGGCACGACCGTCACGGTATGGCTGCCGGACGGGCCAACGCCAACTCCGGCGGCCGCCGCAGTAGGCTGACCATGACCAGCATCGCCGGCAGGGCGGCGACGATCGTCATGGCGTAGAACAAGGGCCAGCCCAGCGCCTCGGCCAGCCGGCCTGAGAAGCCGCCGATGGTGCGCAGGCCCACGGCGGCCAGCGACGACAGCAGGGCATACTGGGTGGCGGTGAACCGGGTGGAGCACAGGGTCGAAAGGTAGGTGAGGAAGGCGGCGTCGGCCATTGCCTCGGCAATGTTCTCAAGGATGATCTTGGCGAGGAGGATGCGGCCGTCGCCGCCGGACTCGGCCAGGGCGAAGTAGAGGCCCATGGAGGCCATCTGCACGAAGCCGGTGATGACCAGGGCGCGGCCGGTGCCGATCTTCACTACGAGCCAGCCGCCGGCGGCGGCGCCGAGCAGGCTGGCCAGCAGGCTCGGCACTCCGGTGGCGAGGGCCACTTGGGCGCGGTCGAAGCCCATCGCGCGGTAGAATGGAACTGCCATCGTGTGGGCGAACGCCTCGCCCAGCTTGAACAGCATCACGAATGCCAGGATGCGGGCGGCGGACGGACGGCCCAGGAAGTCCACGAAGGGATCAACCACGGCGGCGCGCAGACGGGCGCCGAATGCCAGGGTCGTGTCGGGCAATGTGGCGACTTGGGGCTCGTTGGCTGCCAGCGTCACCAGGACGCCTGCGCCGACCAGGACGGCCATGACCGTAAGCGAGCCGGGCCAGCCGAGTGCGCCCACCAGGCCGATGGCGCCGGCGCCCGAGACCAGGAGGGCCAGGCGGTAGCCCCAGACATAGGCCGCCAGGGCGATGCCCTGCATGCGTTCGGGGAAGCTTTCGACGCGCCAGGCGTCCACGACCACGTCTTGGCTGGCGGACAGGAAGGCGACCAGGGCGGCGGTGGCGAGCAGCATCCCGGGGGCTGCCGCGGGATCGGACAGGGCCAGGCGCAGGCAGGATAGGGCCAGCAGCGGCTGGATCAGGAGCAGCCAGCCTCGGCGGCGGCCGAACCGGGCTAGGCCTAGCGGGGGCGATACCTGGTCGAGCAGCGGGGACCATAGGAATTTCAGAACATAGGCCAGGCCGATGCTGGCTGTGGCGCCGATCAGGGTCAGCGAGACTTGGCCCTCGCTGAGCCATTGGCGCAGGGTGAAACCGGACAAGGGCAGCGGGAGGCCGCATACGGCGCCGTAGGCGCCCATGGTCAAGAGACGGCGGTCGGGAAGGGAGAACGCAGGCATGGCAGGGGACCGCTGGCGATGCTTGCGTCTATGCCGGGCTTGGCGGTGGGGCAAGCTTTGGGGGGTGCGATTTAGGGCGGTTGGTGGAAGGTCACGTAAGGGGGCTGGTTCCTTTCCCTTTGGCTAGGGGTAAAGGAGACAACTTGCTTGTGACTGGATGGGGACATTTGCACTTTGACAGCGGCGGGGTCGGCGCTTGTGGTCGTGCTGCACGGCTGCGGGCAGACGGCG
>CAXTDP010000660.1:0-3677 GCA_964242295.1 uncultured Acetobacteraceae bacterium
GGAGTCCAAGCTCAAGATGTACGACCAAGTCTCCCCGCTCGGCGCCGAGACGGTTCCGTTGGCCCAGGCCCGCGGCCGCGTGCTGGCAGCGGACGTGCTGGCCCCGGTGGACGTGCCGGGCTTCGACCGCGCCGGGGTGGACGGCTTCGCCCTGCGTGCGGAAGACACCGAGGACGCGGACGACGAGGCGCCCGCCGTCCTGGCGCTGACCCCGGCGGTGCTGACGCCCGGCGTGCAGCCCAGGACCGCAGTCACGCCGGGTTGGGCCAGCGCCATCGCCACCGGCGGCATGGTGCCCCGCGGCGCCGACGCCGTGGTGATGGTCGAGCAAACCGAGCTGCGGGACGGCCCACCCCTGTCCGTCGAAATCAGCCGTCCCGCGGCCCCCGGCGCCTTCATCGCCGCCGCCGGCTCCGACATGGGGCTGGGCGAGACCGTGCTCCGCCGCGGCAAGCTGCTATCATCCCGTGAGATCGGCATGCTGGCCGCGGTCGGCATCGCGGAGGTCAACGTCTGGCGCCGCCCCCGCGTGGCGATCTTCTCCACCGGCGACGAGCTTGTGGCGCCCGGCACGCCGATCCGTCCGGGCCAGGTATATGACAGCAACGCCGCCATCCTGGCCGCCGCGGTGGAGGAGTTGGGCGGCATCCCCGTCCCCCTCGGCATCGTCCCGGACGACCCGGCAGCCCTGGCGGCGGCCCTGGACACCGCGTTGGCCGCCGGCGACATGGTGCTGCTATCGGGTGGAACCTCCAAGGGTGCCGGCGACCTGGCGCACCAGGCCGTCGCCCGGCTGGACGCACCAGGCATCGTCGTGCACGGCGTAGCGCTCAAGCCCGGCAAGCCGCTGTGCCTCGCGGTGCAGCACAACAAGCCCGTGGCGGTGCTGCCGGGCTTCCCGACCTCCGCCATCTTCACCTTCCACGAGTTCGTGGCGCCGGTGCTGCGCGCCTTCGCCGGCCTGCCACCGGAGCGGCAGCACGTGGTGGACGCCGTCCTGCCGCTGCGGATCGGCTCGGAGCGGGGGCGGACGGAATACGTCATGGTCTCGCTGATCGAGGCGCCCGGCGGCGGCCTGGCCGCCTATCCCACGGCAAAGGGGTCCGGCGCCGTCACCAGCTTCACCCAGGCGGACGGCTTCTTCGCCGTGCCCGCAGGCGTGGAGTCCATGGCCGCCGGCACGCCGGTCCAGGTGCGGCTGATCGGCGACGGGACACCAGCGGCGGACCTGGTGGTGATCGGCAGCCAATGCGCCGGCCTGGACCTGCTGGTCGGCCTGCTGGACGCCGAGGGTTTCGCAGTGAAATCCCTGGCCGTAGGCAGCATGGGCGGCCTGGCCGCAGCAGCCCGCGGCGAGTGCGACGTGGCCGGCATCCACCTGATGGACCCGGCATCCGGCATCTACAACGCGCCCTACGTCACCGAAGCCCTGGAGCTGGTGCCAGGCTACGGCCGGCTGCAAGGCATCGTGTTCCGCGCGGGCGACCCACGGTTCGAGGGCAAGTCCGTCACGGCCGCCGTAGCGTCGGCGCTAGCGGACCCGGACGCGCTAATAGTCAACCGCAACGCCGGCAGCGGCACGCGGGTGCTGATAGACCAGTTGCTGGATGGCGCGCGTCCGCCGGGCTACGCGGCGCAGGCCCGGTCGCACAACGCCGTCGCCGCGGCAGTGGCGCAGGGCCGGGCCGATTGGGGCGTCGCCATCCAGACCGTCGCCCGCGACTACGCCCTGGGCTTCCTGCCGTTGCAGGACGAGAAGTTCGACCTCGTCGTTCCCAAGTCCCGGCTGGGCCGTCCGGCCGTCCAGCGCCTGCTGGCCCTGCTGCGCGAACCCGGCACCCGCGCAGCGCTGCGGGCACGGGGGTTCGAGGTAGGACCAGCTCCCACGGCCGTGCCGGACCCGGACGCGGCAACCCAGGATCATGACGCATGACTCCGCCCACCCTGGGTGTCATCCTCGCCGGCGGCCTCGCCCGGCGCATGGGCGGCGGCGACAAGGGGCTACGCCTGGTGGGCGGCGAGCGGGTGCTGGACCGGCTGCTGCGCCGGCTATCGCCGCAGGTGGCTGCCCTGGCAGTGAACGCCAACGACGACCCCGCGCGCTTCGCAGACTTGGGCCTGCCAGTCGTGCCGGACACGGTCCCGGACCGCCCGGGACCGCTTGCCGGAGTGATCGCCGGGCTGGACTGGGCGGCGGCGCACCCCTCCCACGCCGCCTGGATCGTGACAATACCGGGCGACTGCCCCTTCGTGCCGCCCGACCTGGTGGCCCGGCTGCACGAGGGACGCGGCACGGCGGCCCTGGCCTGTGCGGCATCAGGCGGCTGGACGCACCCGGTGGTGGCCCTATGGCCCCTGTCCATCCGCGACGCGCTGCGGGCGGCGGTGCAGGACGGGATGCGCAAGATTGACGCTTTCACGGCACGCTACGCGACGGCTGCCGTAGAATGGCCGGCAACCCCAGTGGACCCCTTCTTCAACGTGAACACCCCAGACGACCTGGCAGAAGCCGACCGCCTGGCCCGGGCCGACCGCCTAGCCCGGAAGGAGCCTTCGTCTCCCTCTCCCTCCGGGAGAGGGTCGGGGTGAGGGAAACCGCAAGAACTAACCTCACCTGACAGCCACAGACAGCCTCCTCGTCAGGCCAAACTCCGCCTCAGCTGTTTCCCTCACCCCACCCTCTCCCGCAGAGAGAGGGAGCAACTCACATCAGCCCGCCGTACGGCAAAAACCGCACCCCCATCCCCGCCACCACCGCCGTAACGTCCTCGCCAAGCTCCACCAGCCCACCCGTCGCCGTCAGCGACGTCAGGATACCCGCCCCGTCCACCGGATGCTTCCACGCATGCAGCACCCCATCCGCCCCACCGGTGACCCGCACCCGCACATACTCCCGCCGCCCCGGCTTCTTGCGATAGCTGAACCCCGCCACCACCGGCACCCCCACTGGCGGCACGAACGCCTCCCCACCCAGCGCCGCCAGCAGCGGCCGCGCCACCCGCACGAAGGTGACAAACGCCGCCACCGGGTTGCCCGGCAGCCCCATGAACGCCGCCTCGCCCACCTGCCCCATCGCCACGGGCCGCCCCGGCTTGATCGCCAGGCGCCAGAACGCCAGCGTCCCCACCGCCTGCACCGCGTCGCGCACCCAGTCCTCCTCCCCGGCGGACACGCCGCCGGAGGTCAGCACCAAGTCGTGCCCCTCGCTGGCCCCTGCCAAGGCCGCCCTGATCCCGTCCCGGCTGTCCGGCACGATGCCGAGGTCGGACACCTCGGCCCCGGCCCGCCGCGCCAGCGCCCCCAGCAGCACGCGGTTGGAGTCGTACTGCTGCGCCGGCCCCAGCGCCCGCCCCGGCGCCACCAGCTCGCTCCCGGTCGAGAACAGCGCCACCCGCACCCGCCGCCGCACCGCCAAGCCATCCAGCCCCAGCGCCGCCGCCAGCGCCAGGTCCTGCGGCCGCAGCCGCAGCCCGGCACTCAAAGCAGGGGCGCCCACCGCGATGTCCTCCCCCTGAGGCCGGGTGTTCGCCCCAGGCTTGAGGCCCGGCGGCAAACGTACCCTGCCCCCCTCCAGCTCCACATCCTCCTGCATGAACACCGTGTCCGCGCCGGGCGGCATCGCCGCGCCGGTGAAGATGCGCCGCGCCGCGCCGGCAGGCAGCGCGTCATCCGCCGGG
>CAXTDP010000661.1:0-3676 GCA_964242295.1 uncultured Acetobacteraceae bacterium
CCATGTTGGTGGCGATGCGGGCGTCGTCCAGCATCTGCCGGGCCTCGTCCTTGCCAGAGGGGTCGCCGATGCGGGTGGTGCCACCGCCCATCAGCGCCACCGGCCGGTGCCCATGCCGCTGCATCAGCCGCAGCAGCATGATCTGCACGAGGTTGCCGACATGCAGGCTCTCCGCCGTGCAGTCGAAGCCGATGTAGCCGCCGACCGGCCCGGCGCTCAGCGCCTGGTCCAGCGCGGCCTTGTCGGTGCACTGGTGAATGAAGCCGCGGGCGGCGGCCTCGGTCAGGAAGGGGCTGGCAGGCATGGGCTGGTTGATCCTGTGCTGGCCGGGTCTGGCGCCCGGCGCTTGGGTGCTGCATAGCGGAAGGCGATGCCAGACCAAAATTCCCGGTTTCCGCGTTCCAACCTCCCTCCGAGTCCCACTCCCATGGTGCGGCGCAGGCTAGGTCAGTCGGTGCGGCGGGTGGGCCTGCACATCCCGTGGCGGACGGACCTGTATCACCGGGCGCTGACGCTGCGCTGGTGGGAGTTCCTGCTCGTGGGCTTCGCGATCTACCTGGCGATCAACGTGGTGTTCGCCGGGCTATACATGATGCAGGCCGGCTCGATAAGCGGGGCGCGGCCCGGCAGCTTCGCCGACGCATTCTTCTTCAGCGTGCAGACCATCGCCACCATAGGCTACGGCCAGATGTCGCCGGCCACGCTGTATGCCAACGTGCTCGTCACGTTCGAGACGATGACCGGGCTGGTGTTCCTGGCGCTGTCCACCGGCGTCGTGTTCGCCCGCATCAGCCGGCCCACAGCCCGGGTGGTGTTCGGCCGTGTCGCCACGGTCGCGCCGCAGAACGGGGTACCGACGCTCAGCTTCCGCATCGGCAACGAACGCAGCAGCCAGATCCTTGAGGCAGACGTCACCGTGTCGCTGCTGCGCTACGAGCGCACGCAGGAGGGCGTCGCATTCCGGCGGTTCTACGCCCTGCCGCTGGCACGGTCGCACACGCCAGTGTTTTCGCTGACGTTTACCGTCATGCATCACATCGGCCCGGACAGCCCAATGCACGGGGCGACTGCCGCAAGCCTGGTTGCGGAGGATGCGGAGCTGCTGATCTCAGTGACAGGGCTGGAGGAGACGACGTTGCAGACCGTCCACGCCCAGCATTCCTATCTACCGGACGAAGTCCTGTTCGGACGCCGGTTTGTTGACATATTCTCGACCGATCCCGATGGGACCCGGGTGATAGATTACACCCGGTTCCACAACACAGGACCAGCGTAGGAACGCCATTTGCAAGGAGATAAGGCAGAGCAGCGCCAACGCCTTCCGCCGGAGGCCAACTCACCCCGGCGACGGACGGCGCTGCGATGATCCGCCCTATGCGGCCGTCAATCCGCCGCGAGCGCCAGCGCCTTGCGTGCCAGAATCTGTCCCACATGCTCCTCAATGGCGAGGCCTACGTGCTCCGCATGGGTCGCGAAGACGTGGTCCGCCCCGGGATACACACGGTAGTCCACCTGGACGTTCTTCTGCGTGTTCAGCTTGTCCACCAGCTTCCGGACTGACGGTTCCGGCACCAGCTCGTCCGCTTCGCCGTGCAGCATCAGGCCGCCGCAGGGGCAGGGGGCCAGGAAGCCGAAGTCGTAGTGGCTGGCGGGCGTGGCGATGCTGACCCAGCCGCTGATCTCCGGGCGGCGCATCAGGAGCTGCATGCCGACAAAGGCGCCGAAGGAGTAGCCGCTGATCCACAGGCCCGAGGAGTTCGGGTTGACCATCTGCATCCAGTCCAGCGCCGCCGCGGCGTCGCTGATCTCGCCGAAGCCGCCGTCATATTTGCCCTGGCTGCGTCCCACGCCGCGGAAGTTGAAGCGCATGACGCTGAAGCCGAGCTTCTGGAACGACTGATACATCGTGTAGGCGATGCGGTTGTTCATCGTCCCGCCGTGCATGGGGTGCGGGTGCAGGATCAGCGCGAGCGGCGCGCCGGTCTCCTTGGAATGGTGGTAGCGTCCCTCAAGCCGCCCATCAGGGCCGGCGAACATCACCTCAGGCATGGCGTTCCAAATCTTTCTGTTCCCCGCGGCCTGTCATGGCCAACGGTCGCTGCGGTAGCTAGTGTGGGTGGCGCTGCCATGCGCCGCCGCCCGGATTGACCCAGGTGGCTGGACCGGCTTAGCTGGCTTGTAGCATGGCCTCCTCGGCATCCCCATGTTCGCGCCGAGACAGTGCAGGTGCAACGCCACGGAAGCCCGGCGGAATATACGCGGCCTCGTCCAGTTTTACATAACGGAAATGTCGCATGGCATTCATGTTTTTGCGTGAAGCGATCGGGGCTTACCGGCAGCGTGACCCCGCAGCCCGGTCCTGGATCACGGTATTGCTATGCTACCCTGGCCTGCATGCGGTGCTGTGGCACCGGATGGCGCACCGGCTTTGGCACCGTGGGTTGTATTTGCCAGCCCGGTTCACCTCGAACCTTGGCCGGTGGCTGACGGGGATCGAGATACACCCGGCTGCCCGCATCGGCCGCCGTCTGATCATTGACCACGGCATGGGTGTGGTGATCGGCGAAACGGCGGAGGTCGGCGATGACGTTTACCTGTATCATCAGGTGACGCTGGGCGGCACCAGCAGCGAGCAGGGCAAGCGGCATCCGACGGTAGGCAATGGCGTCATCATCGGCGCCGGGGCGAAGGTCCTGGGCAACATCCTCGTCGGCGACGGCGCCAGGGTCGGCGCGAACGCCGTGGTCGTGCAGCCGGTTGCGCCGGGCGTGACCGTCGTCGGCATTCCCGCCCGCCCCGTCGAACGCGACCCGGTGCTGCGGCGGACTGCTCCGCCGCCGGTACCGGTTTTCGTCGCCTACGGCACTCCCTGCGAGGAGACCCTGGACCCCTTGGTCCGCAACATGGAGGCGTTGCGCGCCGAGATGCTGGCCCTGGAGGCGCGTGTGTCCGCCATGCAGCGGTCCCCCGCCGCGGAGTAGCGACATGGCCTACTTGGACGCCAACGCGACCGAGCCGCTGCGGCCAGAGGCGCGTGCGGCAGCCATCGCGGCGATGGACCTGGCAGGCAACCCGTCCAGCGTCCACGCCGCCGGGCGCGCTGCACGCCGCGTGCTGGAAGATGCGCGGGCGGCCGTTGCCCGCAGGTATGGCGTCGCGGTCGGGTCGGTCGTGTTCACGTCGGGCGGGACGGAGGCGAATGCGCTCGCGATCCACTCGCTGCGGGCGGGACGCCGGGTGATCGTGGGTGCGACGGAACACGATGCCGTGCGAGCGGCAGCACCGGACGCCGACGTGCTGCCGGTGGACGCGGCGGGAGTGGCCGACCTGGCCATCTTGGCGGAGTTGTTGGCGCAGGGGCCGGCGCTGGTCTGCTTGATGCTGGCCAACAATGAGACCGGCACGCTCCAGCCGGTCGAGGCCGCCGCGGCGCTGTGCCGCCGGCATGGCGCGCTGCTGCATGTGGACGCCGTGCAGGCGGCGGGCCGCGTCCCGATGACGATGGCTGGGGACAGCTTGGTGCTGTCGTCCCACAAGCTTGGCGGGCCGAAGGGCGCCGGAGCGTTGTTGCTGGGGCCGGGGGTGGATGTGGGGCCGCTGGTGGCCGGCGGCGGGCAGGAACGTGGGCGCCGCGGCGGCACCCCGGCGCTGCCGGCCATCGCTGGGTTCGCGGCAG
>CAXTDP010000662.1:0-3666 GCA_964242295.1 uncultured Acetobacteraceae bacterium
GAGCCTGCGTCGCCGGGATCACAGCCCTTAACGTGTCAGACAACGGCGCCGACCAGGCCGGTGATAACCTCCGACAATCCAACGCCCTCGGCGCGCGCAGAGAAGTTCAGCGCCATGCGGTGCCGCAGCACCGGCTGCGCCAAAGCGGCCACGTCGTCCATGCTGGGGGACAAGCGGCCGTCCAGCAGGGCGCGGGCGCGGCAGGCCAGCATCAGCGACTGCGCGGCGCGGGGTCCGGGACCCCAGGCGACGTGACGGCGCACCGCGTCCTGACCGGCGGTTTCCGGGCGTCCGCCGCGGACCAACTTCAGAATCGCATCCACCACCGTCTCGCCTACGGGAACCCGGCGGATCAGCGCCTGCGCCGACATCAGCTCCGCCGCCGTCAGCACCGGGCGGGCACGGGCACTGCCGGAGCCGGTGGTGGCCAGCAGCATCGCACGCTCGGCGTCCTCGGACGGGTAGCCCACGTCCACCTGTAGCAGGAAGCGGTCCAACTGCGCTTCCGGCAGGGGATAGGTGCCCTCCTGCTCGATGGGGTTCTGCGTCGCCAACACGTGGAACGGCTTGGGCAGGGGATGGTCAGCGCCGCTGACCGCGACCCGGCCCTCCTGCATGGCCTGCAGCAGGGCGGACTGGGTGCGTGGGCTGGCGCGGTTGATCTCGTCGGCCATCAGCAACTGGCAGAACACCGGGCCAGGCACGAAACGGAAGGAACGGCGGCGGTCCTCGCCCTCGTCCAGCACCTCCGATCCCGTGATGTCGGCAGGCATCAGGTCCGGGGTGAACTGGATGCGCTTGGGAGCAAGGCCCAGCACGGTGCCGAGGGTATCCACCAGCAGGGTCTTGCCGAGGCCGGGCACGCCGACCAGCAGGCAGTGGCCACCAGACAGGATCGTCACCAGCACCTGCTCGACGACGTCCTCCTGGCCGAAGATGACCCGGCCGATCTCCGCACGGGCGGCGGCGGCGCGGTGGCCCAGGGCCTCTACCTCATCAAGAAGCCGGCTCGGGTCGGTGATGGAGTCTGACAACGGCGGCGCCCCTGTTCTGTCTACTTCAACGATCTGCCTACTTCAACGATCTGCGCCCGGCGGGGGCTTTCATCAAGCGGGGGAGGCTACCTATATCAAAGGCGGGAACGGAAGCACGGCGTTGCCCGGAGACGCAGACGTGAACGATGCCATGCCCGTGGGGCACAATGCTATGCCTGATCTACCGATGAGCCGGGCTACGGCCCTGGCCTGTCCCTCCACATCCTCTACCCTTACGACGCGCGGCGGGTCCGCCCACGTGCGCCCGCCACGGGTGGAATGCGGGGACCTCCCCTTCGTCATCAAGCGGGATGGCGTCTGGCTGTATCGCGGCAGCCCGATCGGCCGGAAGGAACTGGTCTGCCTGTTCAGCAGCGTGCTGCGCCGCGATGCCGCTGGCGAGTACTGGCTGGAAACTCCGGCTGAGCGCGGGCGCATCGAGGTCGAGGATACACCCTGGACCGCGGTGGAGTTGGACTGGACCGGGGATGGCCCGCAGCAGATGCTGTCCTTTCGCACCAACGTGGACCAGGTAGTGACCGCAGGACCGGATCATCCCATCCGGGTCAGGCATGACTGCCTGACCTGTGAGCCAATTCCTTATATCCTTGTGCGTGCGGACGGGCAGCCTTTGGAGGCGCGCATCTGCCGGGCGGTTTATTATGAGCTGGTGGCGCTCGCCGTACCCGGCATGGTTGGCGGACGCGACGTGCTGGGCGTCTGGAGCCAAGGGCGTTTCTTTTCCTTGGGCGACCTGCCGGTCGGCCTCGACGCCGACTAAGTCTAGCAGCGCATGGACCTGACCGCGCTGCGCCTGCGGTTACAGGGCGCGCCTGATGCACGTCCGCGGGACGACGAGGTTTTTGCCGCGCCTGCGACGTCCGATGACGCAATGGACCTGGTAGACCGGCCCCTAACCCGGGCTGCCGTATTGGTGCCGCTGGTGTATGGAGCGGAGGCAGGCGTACTGCTAACGCTGCGGACCCCGCACTTGAGGAACCACGCCGGACAAGTCGCCTTTCCTGGCGGGCGTACGGAGCCGGAGGACGTGTCGGCCGAAGCGACGGCCCTGCGAGAAGCGCAGGAGGAGATCGGGCTGGAGCCGGGGCAGGTGGAGTTGGCCGGACGGCTGCCAGACTACGTGACCGGCACAGCCTACCGGATCACCCCGGTGCTGGGGCTGCTTCCGTCCGGACTGGCGCTGTCGCCGTGTGAGGACGAGGTTGCAGCGATCTTCACCCTGCCGCTGTCCACCCTGCTGGACCCCGCCGCACCGCAGCGGCGCCGTAGGGAGTGGCGCGGGCGGCAGCGGGAATTCTGGGTCTGGCCGCATCCGGAGCACTACGTTTGGGGCGCCACGGCGGCGATCCTGGTCCACCTGGCGCAACGGCTGCGGGCGCAGGGAACGTAGCAGTGCGATTCGCGGAGTTGGCGTTGTTCTTTGCGCCGTTGGGCGCCTACGCACTGTGGCGCGTGGCGGCTACCCGCGGGCAACCTGGGCCGACGCCGGCGGTGCTGACAGGCATCCTTGCGGGCCTGTTGCTGTGCGGCGCCGGGTTGGCGTGGTTCGCAGTAGCGGAACGTGGGGCACCGAGATCGCGATACGTGCCGGCGACGTTCCAGAATGGCCAAGTCGTGCCGGGCCATGACGAGTAGGACGGCGCCGCTTCGTTTTCCTCCGGGAGAGGGTTGGGGTGAGGGGAGCTTCGGGCACAGCCCCAGCCGATGCACAGATGGGTGCCAATGGAACATTCAGCGCCCTGCTCCACAGCCAAGCCGCACTCCCCCCAACTCTCTCCCGTAGGGGAAAGGGTGCCGGTGCAGCCCTCCTTCCACGTACCGCCGCCTGACTGGGCCAACGACCCGGCACTGCTGGCGGTCATGGCAGCGCTGCCGGGCGGGCGGCTGGTGGGTGGCTGCGTGCGGGACGCCATCGCAGGCCGGCCCGTGCACGACGTGGACCTGGCAACGCCGGAGCCGCCGGACGCGGTGATGCGCGCGCTGCAAGCCGCCGGGCTCAAGGCCGTTCCGACGGGGCTGCAGCATGGCACCGTCACTGCCGTCAGCGGCGGGCGGGGCTATGAGGTCACGACCCTGCGTCGGGACGAGAGCACGGACGGCCGCCACGCCACCGTCGCCTGGACGGCGGACTGGCGGGAGGACGCAGCACGGCGGGACTTCACCATCAACGCCATGTCCATGGGACGGGACGGGGCGGTGTGGGACTACTTCGGCGGCGCGGAGGACTTGCGGGCCGGCCGGGTGCGCTTCGTCGGCAACGCGGCGGCGCGGATCGCCGAGGACTACCTGCGGGTGTTGCGGTTCTTCCGGTTTCATGCGCGCTATGGCCAGGGGGCGCCGGACGCCGAGGCGCTGGCCGCCCTGCGCAGCGGCGTCCCTGGCCTGGCCCGGCTGTCGCCGGAGCGGGTATGGAGCGAGTTGAAGCGCATCCTGGCCACCCCCGACCCGCGCGGCGCGGTGGCGCTGATGATGGGATTGGGCGTGCTGCCGGCGCTGCTGCCGCCGCCGCTGGACCGGGGCCGGCTGGACCGGGCCGTGGATGCCGGACACACCACCAGCCCGGCTGGGTCGATCCTGGCCAGCATCGACGCCTCCCGCGCGCTGTTGGAAT
>CAXTDP010000663.1:0-3666 GCA_964242295.1 uncultured Acetobacteraceae bacterium
TGGTTCACCAGCAACCTGTGGACCATGGGCCAGCAGTTCTACATCTACCGCTACCACCCGATGACCGACGACGCCGAGGCTGTGGCCGCGGTGGCTGGGCCCGCGCGCGCCTTGGCCCCCCGGCCCCGCCTGCTGCTGCTGGACGAGCCGATGGCCGGCCTGGACCCCCGTCATGCCGCCGGAGTCGTGGCGCTGGCCCGGCAGGTCGGGCAGGAGCTGGGCATCACCGTGCTGTTCAGCGCCCACGAGCTGAACCCGCTGCTGGGCGCGCTGGACGAGGTGCTTTACCTGGCCCGCGGCGCCGCGGCGATCGGTCCGGTGGACGAGGTCGTGACGACGCCCGTCCTGTCCCGGCTGTATGGCGCCCCCATCGAGGTCGTGCGCGCCGCCGGCCAGGTGTTCGTCATGTCCGGCGGCAGCCCGGCGGCTGGCGTGTGCGGGCCGGGCCACCTCCATGAGCATGCCCATGTTTGAATACGAGTTCATGCAGAACGCCTTCGCCGCCGGGACGGTGGTGGCGGTGGTGGCGGGGCTGGTCGGATACGTGCTGGTGCTGCGGGGACAGGCGTTCGCCGGGCATGCGCTGGGCCACCTGGGGTTCAGCGGCGCGACCGGCGCGGCGCTGCTGGGCCTGCCGCCGTTGCCCGGCCTGGTGGCCATGACCGTCCTGGGCGGCGTCGGCATGGGCCTCCTTGGGGAGCGCGCAGGCGAGCGCGACGTCGCCATCGGCGTGGTGCTGTCGGCGTCCCTGGGGCTGGGGCTGCTGTTCCTGCACTTCTACACCGGGCAGGCCACGAGTGCTGCGTCCCTGCTGTTCGGCAACCTGCTCGGCGTGGAAGCCGGGGCGATCTGGGGCCTGCTTGCCCTGGGCGCGCTGGCGCTGCTGGCCCTGGCCGTGCTGCTGCGCCCGCTGCTGTTCGCCACCCTGCAGCCGGAGTTGGCGGAGGCGCGCGGCGTGCCGATGCGCGCCGTTTCCGTCGCCTTCCTGGTGGTCGCGGCCGTCGCGGTGTCGCTCTGCGCGCAGGTGGTCGGCGTGCTGCTGGTGTTCACCCTATTGGTCGCCCCCGCCGCCACGGCGGAGCGCCTGACGCGCGGCGTCCTGCCGGGGATGGGGACGTCCGCTGCCCTGGCGGTCGCGGCGGTGTGGGGTGGGCTGGCCCTGTCCTACTGGACGGACTGGCCGCCCAGCGTCGGCGTCACCGCGCTGAGCACCGGCGCCTACGCCGCCGCGGCCTGGTGGTCCTCTTCCCCCTCTCCCTCCGGGAGAGGGTCGGGGTGAGGGAAACCACAAGTGCAGACCGTGGCCGCGGGAGAGCAGACCGGCGCCGTAATCGGGACAGGATGGTCCTTGCGGCTTCCCTCACCCCGCCCCTCTCCCGAAGGAAGAGGGAGAAGGAAGCGGTTCCTCCATCTGAAGCCGCCGCCAGCGCCGGGACCCGCTTGCGTCGGCCCATCCAGGGCGCGTACATGCTTTCAGCATGACAAGGAGAACGGCCATGCGGCAACCCTCCATCTCCGGTGCGGATGCTCCGGCGCCGGGCATCACGGGGCCATCGCTGCCCCGGGTTTCCACCAGCCCACGCACCGATGCCGCGCCCGCCCTGCGCCTGACCCGGCACGGCGCCCCATGAAGGTTTCCATCCTCGACGACACCTTCGACACCCTGCGGACACTGCCCTGCTTCGCCAAGCTGACCGGCTTCGACGTGACGGTGTGGAACGACCACCTCCAGGACGTCGACGCATTGGCCGAGCGCCTGCACGACGCCGAGGTCCTGGTGCTGTTCCGGGAGCGCACCCACATCCGCGCCCCGCTCCTGGAGCGCCTGCCGAACCTCCGGCTGATCAGCCAGCGCAGCGTTTACCCGCACATAGACGTCGCCGACTGCACCCGGCTGGGCGTGATCGTGTCGTCCAACATGCACTCGGACACCCCGTCCTATGCCGCCGCGGAACTGACCTGGGGGCTGGTCCTGGCATCGGTGCGGCAGATACCGCAGCAGATGGCGGCGCTGCAGGCGGGCAAGTGGCAGATGGGCGTCGGTGCCACGCTGCGCGGCCGGACGCTCGGCATCCACGGCTACGGCCGGATCGGCGCCGCGGTGGCCGGCTACGGCCGGGCCTTCGGGATGCATGTGCTGGTCTGGGCGCGGGATGCCAGCCGGGCACGCGCCGCAGCCGATGGCTACGAGACGGCGGCCAGCCGGGAGGCGTTCTACGAGGCGTGCGATGTGGTGTCGCTGCACATGCGCCTGCTGGACGCCACGCGCGGCATCGTGACTGCGGATGACTTGGGGCGGATGCGGCGGGACGCCCTGCTGGTCAACACCAGCCGCGCCGGGCTGGTGGCGCCGGGTGCGCTGGTGGCTGCCCTCCGCGCCGGGCGGCCCGGCATGGCGGCGGTAGACGTATTTGAGCACGAACCCCTGCTCGACCGGGCGGACCCGCTGCTGACCCTGCCCCAGGTCGTCTGCACCCCGCATATCGGCTACGTCACGCGGGACGAGTACGAACTGCAATTCTCGGACATCTTCGACCAGGTGGCGGCTTATGCGGCGGGACGCCCGATCAATGTGGTGAACCCGGAGGTGCTGCCGCACGCCCGTTCGCCCGCAGGGGTGACGGCCTGAAGCGTCGGCCGGGCGCCTGATCCCCGCTGGGACAGCGCCCGGCTATCCCGCCTCCGCCAGCGCCTTCACCGCCTTCAAGTCCGCGACGAACGACGCATATTCCCGCGCCTTGCTGTCCTCGTCCGGCAAGCGCAGCAGATACGACGGATGCACGGTGATGAAGCCAGTCGTATTGCCGTCCAAAGCGATCGGCTTGCCACGCTCCCGGGTGATGGCGACGGCCTTGCCGGTCACGGCGCGGGCGGCGGTGGCGCCCATCATCACGGTGATGGCGGGCTTCACCTCCGTACGTTCCAGGTCCAGCCAGAAGCGGCAAGCGTTGATCTCGCCGGTGCCGGGCTTCTCATGGATGCGGCGCTTGCCGCGGGGGACGAACTTGAAGTGCTTGACCGAGTTGGTGACATACACCCCACGGCGGTCCAGCCCGGCCTCCTGCATCGCACGGTCGAACAACTGCCCGGCAGGCCCGATGAAGGGGCGCCCGGCCAAGTCCTCCTGATCGCCGGGCTGCTCGCCGACGAACATCACGCGGGCGTCGGCCGGACCTTCGCCGAACACCACCTGGGTCGCCGGCTCCCATAGGGGGCAGCGGCGGCACTCCTCGGCGTCGCGCGCCGCGCGTTGCAGGACGGTCAGGCCACCGTCCTCCGCCACGGGGGCGGTCGCTGAAGCCACCGCCGACGCGGCAAGGTTCGGGCTGGATGCGCGTGCGGGTGATACCACGGGATGCTCCACCATGTTTTGCACCCGGTCGGCAGCGCCGCGGATCAGCTCCGGGATCGCGGCGGCCTCGGGCAGGTTCTTCCAATACTTCTGCGGCATCTCCGACCGCATGGCACCGATCTTCAGGCGGGCCGGGTTGAAGATGCTGCTGTAATAAGCCCGCCAATACGCCTCCAGCCGGTCGTCGTCCGGCACGTCGGCAGGGGATGCGCCCATGTCGAAACGCAGGTCCGTCCCATCCCAGTGCGCGCTGCGGTACGGCGTCAGGATGGACCAGACCATGGTGGCGAAGCGCCGGGTGAAGAACGGCGCGT
>CAXTDP010000664.1:0-3652 GCA_964242295.1 uncultured Acetobacteraceae bacterium
AGCTGCTGGTAGGCGGCGACGGCCATGAACACGTCGGACGCCTTCACGCTGATCTTGAACTCGTGGAAGTCGTGGTCCTGCAGGATCTTGGCGTGCTCCAGCGCGGACTCGACCAGCGCCTCCGGGTTCGGCTCGCCATACTTCTCCAGCAAATGCCGTTCCAGCGACCCGGCGTTGACGCCGATCCGCATGGAGCAGCCGTGCTCCCGCGCAGCCTTGACCACTTCCCGCACCCGCTCGGCGCTGCCGATGTTGCCGGGGTTGATGCGCAGGCAGGCGGCGCCGGACTGCGCGGCCTCGATGGCGCGCTTGTAGTGGAAGTGGATGTCGGCCACGACCGGCACGTTGACCTGGGCGACGATGTCCTTGAGCGCCAGCGCGCTTTCCTGGTCCGGGCAGGACACGCGGACGATGTCCACGCCGGCCTCCTCGGCGCGGCGTATCTGGGCGACGGTGCCGGGCACGTCGGTGGTCAGGGTGTTGGTCATCGTCTGCACGGTGATCGGCGCGTCGCCGCCAACCGGCACCGGGCCGACCATGATCTGGCGGGACTTCCGGCGGGTGATCTGTTGATACGGACGGTAACTCATGGCTGCTCCCCGGCGCCTGTGGTCGGCGCGCAATATATAGACCGTAACGTGGGCGACTGCGAGGCGGGGGCTACTGCGGTGGAGGGCGGGGCGCAATGGCGGCAGCGTCATCCAGCGGCACGTCGCGGCGGAGGGCGCCCGAGGGTCCCAGGGCGGGGGCGGCGACGCCGTCCACCACCAACTCGGTTCCACCGGCGTTGCCGGTTGTCATCAACAGCAGCTTGGTGCCGCGCGGCACCGGCCAGGATTCGCCGCCTCGCATCAAGCGGCTGAGCAGGATCGCTCCCTGGCGCTCGCGCACCTGGACCCAGGCGTCGGACGTCGCGCGGATCAACAGATGCGGCACGTCCGGTGTAGGAGCTGGAGCGATTGCTGCCGGCGGAGTTGCAGCGGCGGTCATAGGCGCAGGCGATGGGGTCGCAGGCGATGGGATGGGCGGATCGGCGACGGGAGCCGCAGCAGCCACGGTCGCAGGGCTTGCCGGGCGGCTGGCCGGAGCCGGGGCAGGCGGTGGCGGCAGGATGGAGGCGACCTGGGGCGATGGATTGCTGGGCGGCACGGCGCGATCGGCCAGCGGTGCCAGGCGGTCCGGGACGGCGGGCACTGCCTCCGCCGTGGTGCGGGTGTCGCCGGACATGCGATACCATGCGACATAGGCTCCGGCTGTCAGCAGTAGTCCCAGCAGCACCACGGCGCCGACAGGCACGCCGCGCTGCGGCACTGGGGCGGGAAATTCCAGCTCGGGCTTCCGGTTGACCTCCTGAGCCTCGGCCCGGAAGCGGCGGGCGGTCTCGGCGGCGTCAAGACCGAGGGTAGACGCATAGGTTCGGAGGAAGCCGACGGCGTAGGTGTTGCCGGGCAGATCGGCAATACGGCCATCCTCAATGGCTTGCAGGTAGGGCAAACGGATGCGGAGAGTGGCGGCCACGTCCGGCAACGCCCAACCCAGCCGGTTGCGGGCGGCGCGCAACTCCGCACCGACACGGGCCGCGCCCAACGCGGGGCCGCCGTCGCCGTCAGCCGGCATCATGGTGCTTGGATCTTGGAATCTGGCGGGCCGGTCATGCTGCAAGAGGCCATCCAACGGGTCGCACGGCGCCAGAAGGGCGGGCCGGCACCACCATTCATAAACCAGACCGGGACGGAATGCCACCTTGGGTAGCATGGGGCTGATGCGTGCGACCGCTCTGCGGCAGGAAGGATTTGGCTGCGATGCCAGGCTTCACCCGTTCACGCCGCGCCCAGCCCTGCGTGACTGCGGGCTGCAACCGCCCAGCCTTTGTGCCGATGGACGTTGACCCTGACCTGTAGTCACCCGTCATTGCGAGTGGTCTATAAAGCAGCAAAAGACCGCGCTGGCCGCCCCTGGACTGCTGCGGCATTTTGCGCCTGGCGATGACGAGGCAAAGCTGGGGTGTGCTGGTGCGACTCCGGCGGACGACGCAGCCTTAGACGGCCAGCCCATGCTCCCGCGCCCAGGACTGCAACGGCCCGCGCAGGCTGGCCTGCCCCGCTGCGTTCCGCCGCACGGCGGCCAGGACGGCACGCAGCTCCCCCAGGTCCACACCGGCCATGAAGGCCTTTAGCCGCAGCAGCCCGGCAGCGGGCATGGACAGCGTCGTGATGCCCAAAGCCGACAGCACCATCGCCTCCAACGGGCGCGCTGCATGTTCCCCGCAAACGGACACTTCCACCCCGGCCGGCCCGGCGGCGGCCTGGATGGCCTCCAGCGCGTCCAGCACCGGGGGAGACAGCAGGTCGTAGCGGCCGGACAGGCCGGGGGTGCCGCGGTCGGCGGCGAACAGGAACTGCATCAGGTCGTTGGAGCCGATGGACAGGAAGTCCGCCGCCGCCACCAGCGCCGGCAACTGCCATAACAGGGCGGGCACCTCGATCATGCTGCCGATCTGCAGCCGTTCCGGCGCCGGGCGGACCCGGCCGGCCTCCGCCAGCAGCAGGGCGCGGGCGGCTTGAAACTCGGCCACGGTGGCAACCATCGGGAACATCACCGATAGCGACCGCCCGGCCGCGGCCAGCAGCAGGGCACGGAGCTGACGGCGCATCAGCGCCGGGCGATCCAGGCCGACGCGGAGGCTGCGCCAGCCCATCGCCGGGTTCTCCTCCTGCTGTGGCGGCGCGTCGGGGAGCAGCTTGTCGCCGCCGAGATCCAGGGTGCGGAAGCGCACGGGGCGGTCGCCGGCGGCATCCAGCACGCGGGCATACATGGCCGCCTGCTCCGGGACGTCGGTCACAGCGCCGCGGGCGAGCATGGCGATCTCCGTCCGGAACAGGCCGATCCCCGCGGCGCCGGTGGAGTCGAGCTGCTCGACCTCGCGGGCCAGGCCGACGTTCAGCATCAGGCGCAGCGCAACGCCGTCCAGGGTCTGGGCGGGGCGGTGGCGCTGGGCGGCGAAGCCGGCCTCCAACTGGATGCGGGTGTCCAGGGCGCGGGCATAGGCCTGGCGGATTTCGGCATCGGGACGCAGCAGCGCCTGTCCCTCCTCCGCATCCAGGATCAGGTCGTCGCCGGGCTGGGTGGCGTCCAGCAGGCCGCGCACGCTGCCGACGGCGGGAAGGCCCAGGGCTCGGGCCAGGATGGCGGCGTGGCCGGCGCTGCTACCCTCCTCGATGGCGACGCCGCCGATGCCGCGGGCGTGCCATTCCAGCAGTTGCGCCGGGCCGAGGCGGCGGGCGACCAGGATGGCGCCCCTCGGGATCGCGGGGATCTCGCTGCCGCCGTCGAGCGCAGACAACAGGCGCCCGGCCAGGTCCTCCATATCCGCCAGGCGCTCGCGGAGATAGGGGTCGGCGATCCGCCGCATACGCTCCCGCAGCTCGCCCATCACGCGGTGGACGGCGGCCTCGGCAGACAGGCCGCTGGCCACGGCCTCCCGCACGCGGCGCATCCAGCCGCCCTCGGCGGAGACCATGCGGGTGGCTTCGAGGACCTCACGCGGCGCGTCGCCGGCGGGGAGGCTGCTTTCGATCAGGTCGTCGAGGCTTTGCCGCATGGCGGCAGCGGCCTGGTTCAGGCGGACGGTTTCTGCGGCAGGGTCCGTGGC
>CAXTDP010000665.1:0-3643 GCA_964242295.1 uncultured Acetobacteraceae bacterium
CGGGACCGTCGTGCCGGCGTCCGCGCCGCCCGAGACCGCGCCCGGGCGCTGCACGATGCCGAGCGGCTCCGGCTGCGCGAATGGGAAAGCGAGCTTGTCGGCGTCGAGACCCTGCCGGCGCTGCTGCGGGTGCCTCGTCCACAGGTGGACCGCTGGATCGCCGACGGACTGATCCCGGTCGCGCGCAGCACGCCGGTGCGGCGCAACGGACGCCGGTTCGAGGAGCTGGAATTCCACCCGGACCAGATCGCGGCCTTGCAGCCCCAGGTGGCGCTTTGGCGGGCGCGTGGTGCCGGAGGGGACGAGCAGGCGGAAGCCCGGCCCCGCGTGCCGAACGGCGTGATCGCGCGCCGCGCCGGACTGGACCGCTACGCCGCGCACTTCGTCAACGCCCGCAGCCTGCAGCGGAGGTTCACCGTCGTCATCGGCCCGACCAATTCGGGCAAGTCGCACTACGCCTTGGACCGCCTCGCGGCGGCGGAAAGCGGTGCGGCGCTGGCCCCGCTGCGGCTGCTGGCCCTGGAGTTCCAGGAAGCCCTGGCCGCCCGCGGCGTGGCCGCAAGCCTGCTGACCGGCGAGGAGCGCGACATCGTGCCCGGCGCCCGCCACGTCGCCTGCACGGTGGAGATGGCGGACACCAGCCGGATCATCGACGTCGCAATCGTGGACGAGGCCCAGATGCTCGCCGACCCCGACCGCGGCGCCGCGTGGACCGCCGCCATCATGGGCATCCCCGCGCGGGAGGTGATCGTCCTCGGCGCACCCGACTGCCTGCCTCTGGTGCACCGCATCGCCGAGCTGTGCGACGAGCCCGTGGAGGTCGTCCGGCTGCAGCGCAAGAACCCACTGCTTGCGGCGGCGGAGGCGGTGGGCTTGTCGGCGATCACCGACGCCGATGCGGTGGTGGCGTTCTCCCGCCGGGACATCTTCCTGCTGCGGGAGCAGTTGATGGCGCGGGGCCGGCGGGTCGCGGTGATCTACGGCAACCTGGGTCCGGAGGTCCGCCGTGCCGAAAGCCGGCGCTTCCGCAGCGGGGACGCGCCGGTCCTGGTCGCGACCGATGCCATCGGCATGGGGCTGAACCTGCCGATCCGCCGGGTCGTGTTCTCGTCACTGGTCAAATGGGACGGGAAGGAGGAACGGCTCCTCACGCCTTCGGAGATCAGGCAAATCGGTGGGCGGGCCGGGCGCTACGGCCAGCACGAGGCTGGGACCGTCGCCGTGCTGGCCGGCGGCGGCGACCCGGCGCGGCTTCGTAAGCTGCTGGCAACGGAGCCTGCGGCGCCCGACGACCGCCGACCCCTGGTGTCGCCGGACCGGGACATCGTGGCCGCCGTCGCGGAGGAGCTGGGAACTGCCAGCCTGTCCGAAACGCTGCGGCGCATTCGCCGGGCCGTGCTGCGCCCGGGCGACCCGAACTATCGCCTGGCGGACCTGGGAACCCAGATTGACATTGCCACCGCGATGGATGGCACCGGCCTGTCCTTGCTGGACCGCTGGACCTACGCACTATGCCCGGTGGACAAGCGCGACGACGGCATAGAGCGGCTGTTGCGCTGGGGGCTGGACCACGCGGCAGGCACCTCGGTTCCTCCTCCCGCCGCCGGGCACCTGCCCCCGCCGGACCGCGCGACGCAGCCCTCCCTGGAGCACGCGGAAAAGGTCGCGAAACGGTTGGTGGCATGGCGTTGGCTGTCCCAGCGCTTTCCCGCGGCCTACCCGGACACGGATGCGGCCCAAGCCGAGCGGCACCGGTTGAACGGCTTCATCGAGGATGTGCTGCGGAAGCAGGCTTTGAGCCGGGGCAAGCCGGCGCGCCGAGCAGGCAAGCCTGCGGCAACCTCGACGGACCACAGCACCGGAATGAAGCCCAAGCCAGGCAGGCCCCGTCCGCGCAAACAGCGATAGGGCGTGCGGCACCGCCTGGCCCTCGGCGGCGGATCGGAAAGGCTTGGTCCGGCGTAGGTCAGCGGTGTGTTTCGGCGCTGATCAGCGCAATACGGCATTGATGGAATGCGGTCTTCCTGGGTCCGGCGCCCGCGCTGGTTCACACAACACCCTGAAAGGGGTGCCAGTCAGACCCCTTGCCACGCCGAAACCCGCCGGGCACCGTTCGGTCCATGACCGAACCCGCGATCGACCCCACTCGCCTCTGGTCCGATCTCATGGCCTTGGCCAGCATCGGCGCCCTGCCGCATGGCGGTTGCGACCGCCTGGCCCTGACAGACGCGGACGCTGCCGGCCGCCACCTGTTCGCCCACTGGTGCCGAGAGGCCGGGCTGCCGGTCACGATTGACGCGATTGGCAACATGTTCGCTCGGCGCGAAGGGACCGACCCGGCCTTGCCGCCCGTGCTGATCGGTAGCCACCTGGACACGCAGCAGCCCGGCGGCAAGTTCGACGGCCCGCTCGGCGTGCTTGCTGCCCTGGAGTGCATCCGCGCGTTGGACCGCGCCGCCGCCCGCACCCGCCGCCCCGTGGTTGTCGTGAACTGGACCAACGAGGAAGGCGCCCGTTTCACCCCGGGCCTGATGGGCGCCGCCGTTCATGCAGGTTCGCTGCCGCTGGCCGAGGCGCAGGCCGCCACGGACCGCGCCGGCCGCCGGGTCGGCGAGGAGCTGCGCCGCATCGGCTTCCTGGGGCGGGACAAGGGACCTTTGGCGGCGCACTGCTATTTGGAACTCCATATCGAGCAGGGGGACCGCCTGCAGCACGCTGGCAAGACGATCGGCGTGGTGGACGGGACGGAGAACAACCTGTTCCTCCTTATCAACTGTTGGGGCGAGAACGCCCACGCTCAAGCAACCCCCATGCGCCAGCGCCGCAGCGCGCTTGTTGCTGCCGCCGCCCTCATCACGGAAGCCGAGCATATCGGCCAAGGCCACGCTCCCGCCGGGTCGGCCGGCATTGCCGCCATTGACGTGCTGCCGAACAACCGCATCAACATCCCGCACCACGTCCGTCTGTCCTTCTCCGCCACCCACCCGACCAGTGAAGGCATCGAGGCGATCCGCACTGCCATCGCCGCCGCAGCTACCCGCGTCGCCGAGCAGACGGGAACGCGAATTGAGCTGGAACCCGCTCCTGTTCGCCCAGCCATCAATTTCGACCCGGCCCTGGGCGACGCCGTCGAGCAGGCCGCCGCCGATCTCGGCTACGGCACGATGCGGCTGCGCAGCCGCGCCGGGCACGACGCCATTCGCATGGCTCCGTTCTGTCGCAGCCAGATGATATTCGTCCCTTGTGAAGACGGCATCAGCCACAGCGAGCGGGAGAACATGACGAAGGGCGACGCGGCTGCCGGCGCCGCCGTGCTGCTGCGGGTGCTTTGCCAGATGGCCGGCTGAGCGGTATCAATCCCCTCGTATGCAGCTGCATCGGCGCCGCCGAGTGTCGTGCCACCTCCGCGCCTGCACCGGACTCATCAAAACCCCATAGCGCGGGAGCTTGTTGCCCGCGCGTTCGTGCATGGCCGGCTTTCAGACGCCGGCCCAGCTCTGCTCGCTCGGCCGGCTTGTGCGTCAGCGGTGAACTTTGGCGCTGATCAGCGCCACATCACATCGTGAATGCATGATGCTCCTGGGTTCCGGGCAGGGCCATTCAGTTCTGATTACGCCGTGCCGAGGGCCAGTAGCTGATCGAA
>CAXTDP010000666.1:0-3640 GCA_964242295.1 uncultured Acetobacteraceae bacterium
CAGGTAAGGGGGCGGCACGCGCATCTCGTCGGGCGGGCATGGTGCCCGCCGTCATTTACGGCGCTAAGCAGACGCCGACCCTTATCCAGCTCGACCCCCGCATCGTCGTGCGCGAGCTGACCCGCGGCGGCTGGAAAAGCCGCCTGTACGAGATCAACGTCGCCGGCGCCCCTGCCCGTGCCCTGATGCGGGAGGTGCAGTTCCACCCCGTCAGCGACAAGGCGCTCCACGTGGACTTCCAGCGCCTCGCGCCGGGCGAGCGCATCCGCGTCGCCGTCACCGTGCAGTTCCAGAATGAGGCGACCTCGCCTGGCCTGAAGAAGGGCGGGGTGCTGAACGTCGTGCGCCACTCGGTCGAGGTGCTGGCCGACCCGGAGCAGGTGCCGGACTTCTTCCAGGCCGACCTGGCGGCGCTGGACATCAACGACAACGTCCGCTTCGGCGACCTGGCCGGGACCGATGGCGTGTCGCCCGTCATCACCGGGCGCGACTTCGTCATCGCCACCGCCGCCCCCCCGACCAAGGGCGCCGAGCCTGCCGCCGACCCGAACGCCCCTGCTGCCGCAGCCCCGGCCCGCGGCACCAAGGCTCCGGGCAAGGCCGCAGCCCCGGCCGCCAAGGCCCCGGCGAAGCCCGCCGCGAAGAAGTAACCCGTGCTGCTCTGGGTGGGCTTGGGCAACCCAGAGCCTGGCATGGCCCGCCAACGCCACAATATCGGCTTCATGACCGTGGACGAGATTGCACGCCGCCACGGGTTCGGCCCGTGGCGGCAGCGCTTCCGCGGCCTGACTGCCGAGGGCACGCTGGGCAGCCAGCGCGTGCTGCTGCTCAAGCCAGGCACCTACATGAATGCATCTGGCGAGAGCGTGCAGCCCGCGGCGGCGTTCTTCAAGCTGCAACCGGCTGACATCACCGCATTCCACGACGAGCTGGACCTAGCGCCGGGCAAGGTGCGGGTGAAGCGCGGTGGCGGGGCGGCCGGGCATAACGGGCTGCGCAGCATGGACCGCATCCTGGGCACGCCGGAATACTGGCGCGTCCGCTTGGGCATCGGCCATCCCGGCGACAAGGCACGGGTGCACGGCTGGGTGCTGGGCGACTTCCATAAAACGGACCAGGCATGGCTGGCCGATCTGCTGGACGCGGTGGCGGATGCCGCGCCGATGCTGGCCGCCGGCAAGCCAGAGGAATTTATGACGCGTGTGGCGCTACTGACGCAGGCGGCCGACGCGCGGGCAAAGGGAACGGGATAGATGGGCTTCAACTGCGGCATCGTCGGGCTGCCGAACGTCGGCAAGAGCACGCTGTTCAACGCGCTGACCGCGACGGCGGCGGCGCAGGCCGCCAACTACCCGTTCTGCACCATCGAGCCGAACGTGGGCCGGGTTGCGGTGCCAGACCCGCGGCTGGGCGCCTTGGCCACCATCGGCAAGAGCAAGACGATCGTGCCGACCAGCCTGGAGTTCGTGGACATCGCCGGGCTGGTGCGCGGCGCGTCGCGCGGCGAGGGCCTGGGCAACCAGTTCCTGGCCAACATCCGCGAGGTGGACGCGATTATCCACGTGCTCCGCTGCTTCGAGGACGGCGACGTGACCCATGTGGAGGGCAGCGTGGACCCGATCCGCGACGCCGAGACGGTGGAAACCGAGCTGATGCTGGCCGACCTGGACAGCATGGAGCGCCGCCTGCCCGCGCTGCAGAAGAAGGCGCGCGGCGGCGACCGTGAAAGCTCCGTGCAGGTCGCGTTGATGGAGCCGATCCTCGCCGCACTGCAGGCCGGCCAGCCCGCGCGCACCGCGATCCCCCCGGACCAGGTCGAGGCCGCGAAGCGTCTGCAACTGATGACCAGCAAGCCCGTGCTGTATGTTTGCAACGTCGGGGAAGCCGATGCTGCCGAGGGCAACGCCCAGTCCGCCCGCGTGATGGCCCGCGCCAAGGCCGAGGGCGCCGGCGCCGTCGTGGTCTCCGCCGCCATCGAGGCGGAGGTGAGCCTACTGGCGGAGGAAGACCGGCGCGAGTTCCTAGATGGCCTGGGCCTGCCCGACAGCGGCTTGGACCGGGTAATCGGCGCCGGCTACGCGCTGCTGGGACTGCTGACCTACTTCACGGTGGGGCCGAAGGAAACGCGGGCCTGGACCATCACGCAGGGCACCAAGGCGCCGCAGGCGGCGGCGGTGATCCACAACGATTTCGAGCGCGGCTTCATCGCCTGCGAGACCATTGGGTATGACGACTATATCGCCTTCAAGGGCGAGGCCGGCGCGAAGGAAGCCGGGAAGATGCGCGTGGAAGGGCGGGAGTACCTGGTGCGGGACGGGGATGTGCTGCTGTTCCGGTTCAATGTCTAGCCGGTGCGATTGCTGTCCTTAAGTCTGTTGCCGCGAGCCGCCCTGGCGGCGTGGCAGTCCGAACACCGCCAGCACAGCCCGTCCGGTCTAAAGACCGAGGCGGAACTGCGCCCCTCGCAATGACAAGCCCGGGCACCCTGCCGCAGCAGTGCCCCATGCAGGACACCCCCCGCCCCACCGTCCTGTATACCTGCGAACCCACCCTGCCCGTCGCCGAGTTCCGCCGCGTCCTAATGGAATCCGGCCTGGGCACGCTCCGTCCCGTGGACGATGCGGCACGGCTGCAGGTGATGCTGGACGGTGCCGGGCTGATCGTGACCGCGCGGCTGGACAGCCCGGGCCATCCCCTCGTCGGCGTTGCCCGGAGCATCACCGACGGCGCCTGGTGCTGCTACCTGTCCGATTTGGCCGTCTGCGCCTCCGCGCAGCGCATGGGGATCGGCCAGGCATTGCTGGACGAAACCCGGCGGCAGATCGGACCGGGCGTGACCCTGCTGCTGATCTCGGTTGATGGCGCCGTCGGCTTCTACGAGCGCGCCGGCATGACCCGGCTTCGCACCGCGTTCTGGCGGCGGCGGGAGCAGTAGCCGTTGCCCGGGACATCCGCCGGGATGCCGGGCATGAGGGTCAAGGCTGCACGCCCCAGCGTCGTCCTGGCGGCGAGAGGATCGCGTCCTATGGCTGTGCCGGCCGGGACCGGACGGGCCGGTTCATGATCCGGCGGACCCGGGCAACACAGCCCGGCATCTGCGGAGGATGCCATTCATAGCCACAGGCGGGATCACCGGCACTCAACGCAGCTCCGGCAGGTCCGCCACCAATGCCTCCAGCGTCGCCTCCGCCGGCTCGGCATCCGCGGCTCCCAGCAGCACCGCGCCCGTCCGTTGCGCGACCGCGCGCAAGCGCCTGAGCGCAGTGTCGGCCGTGAGACCCCCGTCCTCCGCAGCGCGCAGCACGCGCAGGACCGCCAGTCCCACGAAGGCGAACATCTCGGCCAACAGCGTCGGCAACCCCGCCGCCTCGGTTTCCCCCAACGGGCAGCGTGCAATGACGCTGGCGCCCAACTGCTCCGCGGTGTTCCAGCCGCCGATTGGGGGATGCGCCAGGTCGGCGCCGGCGAAGATGCCGCTCAGGCGGCGCATCTCCGCCTCGCAGGCATCATGCGGCACCGCGCCGCCAGCGCGGGCGATCAGCAGCGCGACGTAGCCGTCCACAAGTCCCTGCACCACGGCGGGACTGCCGAGGTAGTTCGGGTGGTCCGCCCGCTCCAGCGCCGGCCCGTCTGGCCCGGC
>CAXTDP010000667.1:0-3630 GCA_964242295.1 uncultured Acetobacteraceae bacterium
AGGAGAAGGTGCAGCGCTGGGTGCTGGCCGGCACCGACTACGTGTATCCCCGCACGACCAACAGAATCTTGGAAGCCTATCTGAAGTCCAAGGGAGTGAACCAAGACGACATCTACATCAACTACACGCCATTTGGCCAAAGCGACTGGCAGACCATCGTCGCCGAGATCAAGAAGTTCGGTAGCGCCGGCAAGAAGACCGCCGTGGTCAGCACCATCAACGGCGACGCCAACGTGCCGTTCTATAAGGAGCTGGGCAACCAGGGGATCAAGGCGACCGACATCCCGGTGGTGGCGTTCTCGGTCGGCGAGGAGGAGCTGGCGGGCATAGACACCAAGCCGCTGCTCGGCCACCTGGCGGCGTGGAACTACTTCATGAGCGTGGACAGCCCCGACAACAAGGCGTTCATCGCGCGCTGGCAGGCCTACACCAAGAACCCGAAGCGGGTGACGAACGACCCGATGGAGGCGCACGTGATCGGCTTCGCCATGTGGGTGAAGGCGGTGGAAAAAGCCGGAACGTTCGAGCCGGCGAAGGTGATTGACGCCATGATCGGCGTGGCCGTCCCGAACCTCTCCGGCGGGCTGTCGGCGATGATGCCGAACCATCACATCACCAAGCCGGTGCTGATCGGGGAAATCCAGGGCAACGGCCAGTTCAACATCGTGTCGCAAACGCCGGGCACGATCGTGGCGCAGGAGTGGTCGCCGTATCTGGAAGGCTCACGCGACCTGATCGCCGACTGGCGGCCGCCGATGAGCTGCGGCAACTTCAACGTCAAAACCGGGAAGTGCGGCGGCGGCGGGACCTAGAGGTTGAGGCTGGCCTCTCCAGGAAAGGCCGGCCTTCTCCCTCTCCCGGAGGGAGAGGGCCGGGGTGAGGGAAACCGCACGCCCAGCTCCATCAACGGGCGCGGCACCCGGCTCCACATGGGCTAGGCTCTGCGTCCTTGGCCTTCCTCACCCCGGCCCTCTCCCGGAGGGAGAGGGAGCAGAACAGCGCCTTTTAGGACTGCCAATGCGCCTGATTGCCGCCCTACTCCTCGTTTTATGCAGCCCCGCCCTGGGGCAGCCGTCGCTGGCGCCGCTCGCCGGCCAGTCGTTCGACGACATACGCCGCGGCGTCGAGGGCTTGGCCACCTCCGGCGACCCGCGCGCCGCCCCGGTGCTGGACGCCCTGCAATCCGGGCGCCTGCTCGTGCAGCCCGGTGGCGCCTTGTTCATCCGCAGCCGGGACGGCAGCATGGAGGATGCGGCCACTGGCGCCCCGGTCCCGGACGTACCCGCCGCCGGCCTGCGCCCGGTGCGCGTCAACAACGCCGTCCGCCGGGCTGTGGACGCCGCGATGGGCGGCCTGCGCCTGTTCTCCCCTGACGTCGCCACCCGCGCCGACGCGGCCGAGGCCGTGTTCAAGTCCCGCGACGCCGCGGCCCTGCCAGCGCTCGACCGCGCCATCGCCGCCGAGAAAAACGGTGCCGTGCGCGTCGCCATGCAGGGCGCCCGCGCCGCCGCGGTGCTGGCGACGAACGATGCAACGGACGCCGACAAGCTGGCCGCGGTCTCGGTCCTGCGCGCCCGCGGCGACCTGGACGCCCGCGCGCTGCTGGCCTCCCTGCAGTCCCAATCCCCGGCGGTCGCAGCATCGGCCGCCAGCGCGGTCGCCGCCATAGACTGGGACCTCCGGCTTTGGAGCCTGCTGCAAGGCGCCTTCTACGGCCTCAGCCTCGGCTCGGTGCTGCTGCTGGCGGCCACCGGGCTTGCGATCACCTTTGGGGTCATGGGCGTCATCAACATGGCGCACGGCGAGATGGTGATGATCGGCGCCTATGTGACGTTCATGGTGCAGGAGGCCATACGCGCCCACGCGCCGGGCCTGTTCGGCGCCAGCCTGCTGATCGCGGTGCCGCTCGCCTTCCTGGTCTCCGGTGCCTTGGGCATGGTAATCGAGCGTGGGCTGATCCGCTTCCTGTATGGGCGCCCCTTGGAAACCCTGCTGGCGACGTTCGGGCTGTCGCTGGTGCTGCAGCAGGCGGTTCGGTCCATCTTTGGGCCGACCAACCGTGAGGTGGGGACACCGGAGTGGATGAGCGGCGCCGGACGGATCGGGCAGCTCACGCTGACCTACAACCGGGTGGCCATCATCGTGTTCGCGGTCGCGGTGCTGCTGGCACTGATGGCGGTGCTGCGCTTCACGCCGCTGGGCCTACGGATGCGGGCGGTGACGCAGAACCGGCGCATGGCGGCGGCGATGGGCATACGCACGCCCTGGATAGATGCGCTGACCTTCGGCCTGGGATCGGGCGTGGCCGGCATGGCCGGTGTGGCGCTGAGCCAGATTGACAACGTCAGTCCGAACCTGGGCCAGGGCTACATCATAGACAGCTTCATGGTCGTGGTGTTCGGCGGCGTCGGCAACCTGTGGGGCACGGCGCTGGGGGCGCTGACCCTGGGCGTGGTGAATAAATTCCTGGAGCCAGTGGCAGGCGCGGTGCTGGGCAAGATCGTCGTGCTGGTGCTGCTGATCCTGTTCATCCAGCGGCGTCCGCGGGGCATGTTCCCGCTCAAGGGCCGGGCGGTGGAGGCATAATAATGCAACGTGCGCTACCGTTCCCCCTCTCCCTCTGGAAGAGGGTCGGGGTGAGGGGGTCTTGGCTGCGAAGCGGAGTGCTTCCGGTGCATCCGTCACACGGCCCTACCCTGGCACAGACCGCGCTTGCCCGCCCCCTCACCCCGGCCCTCTCCCGGATGGAGAGGGAGCAGCCATGAGGCGCGACCTGGCCACCCCGGCGACGCTGCTGCTCGTCCTTGGCGGTGCGCTGCTGCTGGCCGGGCTGAACCTGCTGACGCCCGCAGGCAGCGCGGCGCACGTGCCGACCTACATCGTGTCGCTGGTCGGCAAGTATCTCTGCTTCGCCATCCTGGCGCTCGCGGTGGACCTGGTATGGGGATTCGGCGGCATCCTCAGCCTGGGCCATGCGGCGTTCTTCGCGCTCGGCGGCTATGCGATGGGCATGTATCTCATGCTGCAGATCGCCGGGCGTGGGCAGTATGGCGCGGCCTTGCCGGACTTCATGGTGTTCCTGAACTGGCACGAGCTGCCGTGGTACTGGTATGGTTTCGCCCACTTCCCGTTCGCGCTGCTGATGTCCATGCTTGTGCCCGGCGCGCTTGCGGCGCTGTTCGGCTGGCTGGCGTTTCGCAGCCGGGTGACGGGGGTCTATCTCTCGATCATCACCCAGGCGCTGACTTACGCGCTGCTGCTGGCGTTCTTCCGCAACGACATGGGATTTGGCGGCAACAACGGGCTGACCGACTTCAAGGAGTTGCTGGGCGCCCCGCTGCAATGGGACAGCACGCGCTGCGGCCTGCTGGTGGCGACGGCGCTGCTGCTGTGCGCGCTTTATCTCATGGCGCGCTGGCTGACCCGCTCCCGCTTCGGCAAGGTGCTGATCGCCGTGCGCGACACGGAGGCGCGGACCCGCTTCCTGGGCTACCGGCCCGAGGCCTACAAGCTCGTCGTCTGGACTCTGTCCGCCGTGATGGCCGGGCTGGGCGGGGCGCTGTACGTGCCGCAGGTCGGCATCATCAACCCCGGCGAGTTCGCCCCTGCCGGCTCCATCGAGGCGGTGAT
>CAXTDP010000668.1:0-1777 GCA_964242295.1 uncultured Acetobacteraceae bacterium
CTTCGGCTTTCGCCGCCGCCCCGCCGGGCGTTCGTGGGCTGGACTATCCCTTCGCCAGGCATCGGGACTTGTCCCGGATGCGTGAGGCGCCCCCCGTCTAGTCTCTACACCTTCCCCGGCGGGCGCCGGGGCTTGGCTCGGGATCGGCCTGGGCCTTGCGGCCGTTAGCGTTCCCCGAGTTTGAGGGGTTCTACGCCGCGGGTTTCCCCGCGGGCACTCCAATTGCAAAGTCTGCAGCGTCTACCATTCCGCCACGCCCACACGCCAGCGAGCATAACACCTGTTCAGGACTCCGCCACCTCGCAGGCCGCCAAACTGCCGGCGATGTCCAATGCGCGGCGGATCAGGGTCTCGTTGGCCTCCGGCGTGCGGAAGGCGCTGTGGGCCGACAGGGTCACGTTGTCCAGTTGGGTGAGGGGATGGCCGGAGGGCAGCGGCTCGATGTCGAACACGTCCAGGGCGGCGTGGGCGAGGGGGCCGTCGCGCAGGGCGTCCAGCAGCGCCGCCTCCGGGACCAGGGCGCCGCGGGCGGTGTTGACCAGGATGGCGCCGGGGCGCATGGCCGCTAGGCGCTGCGCGTCCAGGAAGCCGCGGGTTTCGTCGGTCAGCAGCAGGTGCAGGGACAGGACGTGGCTTTCGGCCAGGAGCTGGTCGAGCGGGACGAAGCGCACGCCCTCCGCCTCGCGAGGGGTGCGGTTCCAGGCGATCACCTCCATGCCGATGCCGCGGCCGATGCGCGCCATCTCCGCCGCTATGCCGCCGTAGCCGAGCAGGCCCAATGTTTTGCTGCGGAGCTGCATGCCCTCGGTGCGCAGCCAGGCGCCGCCGCGCAGGCCGCGGTCCATGCGGGCGACACCGCGGGCGGCGGCCCACATCAGGGCGGCGGCGTGCTCGGCCACCGCGACGTCGCCGTAGCCGCGTATGGTGTGGACGGTGACGCCCTGGGCGGCCAGCGCCTCGGGGTCCATGTAGCTGCGGGCGCCGGTGCCGAGGAAAATGACGTGGCGCAGGTCCGGGAGGGCGCGCAACGAGGGCGCGGGCATTGCGGTGTGGTCGTTCAGGACAAAGTCATAGCCGGCCAGCAACTCGGGAAACTCCGCCGGGTCCACCTGCGCTTGCATGTTCACCTCCACCCGGGGGTCGCCGCCGCGCGTCACCGTGCGGAGCACGCCGGCCAGCGCCTCGCTCGCGTCCAGGAACAACCCTTTCATGCCGTATCTCCTCCAACCCCCCGAGACTGCGACGGCCGGCCGGGGCGGGCAAGGCGGCCGGGCGCCTGTCATGCGGGTGCCTGGCATCCTGGCGACTGGCATCCGATTGACGCTGCGGCGCGGCGTGGCTCATATTCCGATCATGCAACATCGCCATGCCATCCTGCGCGCGGGCGTGCTGGCGTCTCTGGCGCTGGCGTCCCTGGTGCTGGCACCGGGGGCATGGGCGCAGCGGGGTGGGACTGACCGGCTGCGGACGAGCGGGGAGGGCTTCAACCTGCCGGGCAAGCCGCCGCCGCTGGGTGCGTCCAGCAGCTTTGACCCTGGCACGTTGCCGCGCATAGAGGGCCCGCGTGGGGATGGCGGGGGACGGCTGCCGGCCGAGGGCGAGCGCCCGTCCAGCAGCGGCACCGGCTTCGTCGTCGCGGACGGCAGGATCATGACCAACAACCACGTGGTGGACGAGTGCGGGCGCATGGTGGTCCGCAACGCCGCCGGCACGCGGTATCCGGCGCGGGTGGACGTGGTGGACCGGCGGCGGGACCTGGCGCTGATGACGGTGGCGG
>CAXTDP010000668.1:1787-3629 GCA_964242295.1 uncultured Acetobacteraceae bacterium
CGGGTCCAATCCCGCGTGCGCGACCGCGATAAAGTCGGGCCGCCGCTGGCGTTCCGCGACAACCCGCCGGCGCAACTGGGGGAGGCGGTCGTGACCTTCGGCTTTCCGCTGTCCGGCCTGCTGTCGTCCGGGCCGACGCTGACGACGGGGGATGTGAGCGCCCTGGCGGGGTTGCGGGACAACCCGACCAACATCCAGATCAGCGCGCCGGTGCAGCCCGGCAACTCCGGCGGGCCGCTGCTGGACAGCCAGGCCAACGTGATCGGCGTCGTGGTCAGCAAGCTGAACGCCGCCCGGATTGCCGAGATGACCGGCGGCGACATTCCGCAGAACGTCAACTTCGCGGTGAAGGGGACGGAGGCGCTGGCGTTCCTGCGCGCCAACGGGGTGCAGCCGAGGGTGGTCAGCAGTTCCGGGGCGGACAAGCGGAACACGGAGATCGGGCAGGTCGCCAACCTCTCCACGGTGCATGTGCTGTGCTATCACTGAGGCCGCGCTTGAGGATGCTGGGCTGAGCAGGCTTGCGCGGGCTGTCGCAGGGATGGCCTGCGTGGCAGACTGTTTGCGTGCGGGCCGTTTGTGCGTGGGCTTTTTGCGCGCGGGCCATTTGCGCATGGGCTGCCGGGGGTTTGCTGGGCGGGGCGGGGTCCGCGGCATTCCGACGTTGGCGGGCCTGTCCGTTGCGGGAGGCGCGCCGGGGTGCCACTTCAGCCGCCGGGAACGCCGGGCCATTGGCTTCGCCACGCTTATGCCGCAAGCGGCCTGCAATGATGGTGCGATGGAACGGGGATCGGCGCGCATGGCCGCGGGTGCGAGGCGAGATGCTGGTTCCGCGCGGCCCCGGCATGACGGGCTGAGCGGCGGGGCGCGTTTGGGCGGCTGGCGCTAACCCTTGGCTCGCACGCCATCCGCTGCCCCGACTGGGCGGTTTACTGGGCGTTCTAGCGGGCGTTCCGCGCCGGGTGCGCGGCAGTCCGGCGGGGACAAGCCTGGGGATGCCGGGTCGGCCTCGTTGCGGCGGTGGGCGTGGCGGGTGTTCCGATGGCTGGTGATCGCCTGGATCTGGGGGGCGCTGGCCGCGGCGCTGGTGCTGTTCTGGTTCGCGCGCGACCTGCCGCGGCCGGAGACGGCGCTGGACGCCGCGCGCCGGCCGGGGCTGACGCTGCAGGACCGGAGCGGGCGCAGCTTTGCCACGTTTGGCGATGTGGTGGGGGATTCGCTGCGGCTGCGCGACATGCCGAAATGGCTGCCGGCGGCGGCGGTGGCGGTGGAGGACCGGCGGTTCTACCATCACCTCGGGGTGGACCCGATCGGCATTGCCCGCGCCATCTATACCAACCTGCGATACCGCCGGGTGTCCCAGGGCGGGTCCACCATCACGCAGCAGGTGGCGAAGAACCTGTTCCTGACCAATGCCCGCACCTTCCGCCGCAAGGTGCAGGAGCTGATGCTGACGCTGTGGCTGGAGCATAGCTTCACGAAGACGGAGATCCTGGAGATTTGGCTGAACCGGGTTTACCTGGGCAGCGGGGCCTGGGGGATGGATGCGGCGGCGCGGCAGTATTTCGGGGTGTCGGCGCGGCGGCTGAACCTTTGGCAGTCCGCGGTGCTGGCCGGGGTGCCGCGGGCGCCTAGCCGGATCAATCCCCGGGCCGATCCTACCGCCGCGGCGGCGCGGGGACGGGACGTGCTGGCGGCGATGGCGGATACCGGGGTCATCACGGCAACGGAGGCCGAGACGGCTGGGGCCGCGATCTCGTTCCCGCCGCGGCCGGCGACGGCGGGGTGGTTCGCGGACTGGGCGGCGTTTCTGTGCAGCGGGCTGATGGCTGCCGCCTACTT
>CAXTDP010000669.1:0-3620 GCA_964242295.1 uncultured Acetobacteraceae bacterium
TCGGCATCATCAACCCCGGCGAGTTCGCCCCTGCCGGCTCCATCGAGGCGGTGATTTGGGTCGCCGTGGGCGGGCGCGGCACTCTGTATGGCGCGATCCTCGGCGCGGTGCTGGTGAACGCGGCAAAGACCTGGTTCACCGGGCAACTGCCGGAGCTGTGGCTGTTCGCGCTTGGCGGGCTGTTCATCGCCGTGACGTTGTTCCTGCCGCGCGGCCTGGTCGGGCTGGTACGGGCGCGCCAGCCCACCGAACCCGCCGTGCCCCGCCTGTCGGAAGAGTCTCCCCTATCGGAAAAGGAGGCGGTGCCATGACCATCGGCCCCGTTGCCGACACCCTGCTCTACCTGGACGGCGTAAGCGTCAGCTTCGACGGCTTCCGCGCCCTGAACAACCTGTCCCTGGTGCTGGCGCCGGGCGAGATGCGTGCGGTGATCGGCCCCAACGGCGCCGGCAAGACCACCATGATGGACGTCATCACCGGCAAGACCCGGCCCGACTCCGGCCGCGTGATCTACTCAGCCGAGACCGACTTGACCCGGCTGGACGAGCCGGCCATCGCCAGCCTCGGCATCGGCCGCAAGTTCCAGAAGCCGACGGTGTTCGAGCCGCACACGGTCTGGGACAACCTGCTGCTGGCGCTCAGCGGCGACCGCGCACCCTGGTTCACCCTGCGCGCCCGGCAAACGCACGAGGAGCAGGCGCGGATCGAGGGCATCCTGGCCACCATACGCCTGCGCGACCACCGCCACCGCCTGGCCGGAGCGCTGAGCCACGGGCAGAAGCAGTGGCTGGAGATCGGGATGCTGCTGGCTCAGGACCCCCGGCTGCTGCTGGTGGACGAACCCGTGGCTGGCATGACCGACGCCGAAACCGAGCAGACCGCCGAGTTGCTGCGCGACATCAACCGCACCCGCAGCGTCGTGGTGGTGGAGCACGACATGGGCTTCGTCCGCGCGCTGGACGTGAAGGTAACGGTGCTGCACGAGGGATCGGTGCTGAGCGAGGGCACGATAGACCACGTGAGCGAGGACCCGCGTGTGGTGGAAGTTTACCTTGGCCGCTGAGGGCTGCCAGTCGGAGTACGCGCGGCTTCCCCCTCTCCCTCCGGGAGAGGGCCGGGGTGAGGGAAGCCGCACGCACTGGAATCCAAACACCGGCAGCGCCAACCGGCTTGATACAATGAAATCCGGCCCTTGTTGCCTTTCCCTCACCCCAAGCCTCTCCCGGAGGGAGAGGGAGAGGGAGAAGTGACCACCCTTTCCGTCGAAAGCGTGGACCTGCACTACGGGGCCGCCATTGCGCTCCGCAAGGTGTCCGTCACCGCCGAAACCGGCCAGGTCACCTGCATCATGGGCCGCAACGGCGTCGGCAAGACCAGCCTGCTCCGCGCCATCACCGGCGCGCACCCGGTCAGCGCCGGGCGTATCACCTGGGACGGCGCCGACATCACCCGCCTGCCGACCTACGCCCGCGCCGGACGCGGCATCGCCTGGGTACCGCAGGGTCGCGACATCTTCCCGCTGCTGACGGTGCGGGAGAACCTGGAAACCGGCTTCGCCGTCCTGCCGCGCGGCCAGCGCCGGGTTGAGGACGAGATCTTCGACCTGTTCCCGATCCTGAAGACCATGCTGCGCCGCCGCGGCGGCGACCTGTCCGGCGGCCAGCAGCAGCAGCTCGCCATCGCCCGCGCCCTGGTCATGCGTCCCCGCCTGCTGGTGCTGGACGAGCCGACCGAGGGCATCCAGCCCAGTATTATCAAAGACATCGGCCGCGTCATCGCCCTGCTGCGCGCCCGTGGCGCCATGGCGATCCTGCTCGTGGAGCAGTACTACGACTTCGCGCGAGAGCTTGCGGACACCATGGTCGTCATGGACCGCGGCGACGTGGTGCTGAACGGCCCGGCCGGCACGCTGGACGAGGCGGAAGTGCGGCGGCGGCTGTCGGTGTAGGCTTCGCCAGCATGGATGCCATTTCAACCCACCAGCGCGCCCGCGGGTCGCTGCTCCTGTCGTTCAAGCAGCGGGACGGAGCCGCGGTGCTGGACGGCTTGCGCCAGGAGGGCTGCCTCAAGGCCCGGTTCCCCCGCACGGAACGCGGCGCCTGGCCCGGCGCCATAACACTCAACACCGCTGGCGGCATCGCCGGCGGGGACGTGCTGGACAGCAGCATCACCGCCGGACCCGGCGCCCAGGCGACGATTGCGTCCCAAGCCGCCGAGCGCTTCTACCGCGCCCTGCCCGGCAGCCTGCCAGCCGCCGTCACCACCCGCCTGCACGTGGCGTCCGGCGCGGCATTGGAGTGGCTGCCGCAGGAGGCCATCCTGTTCGACCGCTGCGCCCTGCGCCGCCGCCTGCTGGTGGATCTGGCGGAGGACGCCTGGTTCCTGGGCGTCGAGGCCCTGGTGTTCGGCCGCACCGCGATGGGCGAGCGGGTGGCCGACGCCAGCCTCCGCGACCTGATCGAGCTGCGCCGCGCCGGCCGCCTGCTGCTGCACGACGCGGTCCGGCTAGATGGGCCGGTTCAGGCGGTGCTGGACCACCGGGCGTCCGGAGGCGGCGCGAGAGCGGTGGCGACCATCGTCCATGCCGCCGGGGACTGCGAGGCGCTGCTGGACCCGTTGCGGGCGGCGCTGGCCGACTGGGACGCGGGCGCCTCGGCCTGGGACGGGATGTTGGTAGCGCGCATCGTGGCCGCAGATGGCGCGTGCCTCCGCCGGGCAGTCGTGGCAGGATTGAACGTGCTGCGCGACGGCCGCCCGCTGCCGCGTGTTTGGGAGTGCTGACGACACATGCACCTGACGCCGCGCGAGAAGGACAAGCTTCTCATTTCAATGGCCGCCGCCGTCGCCCGTCGCCGACTGGAGCGCGGCGTGAAGCTGAACCATCCGGAGGCGGTGGCGCTGATCTCGGACTTCGTGGTGGAAGGCGCACGGGACGGGCGCAGCGTCGCCGACCTGATGGAAGCCGGGGCATCGGTGCTGACGCGCGGCCAGGTGATGGAGGGCATCGCCGAGATGATCCACGACGTGCAGGTGGAGGCAACGTTCCCGGACGGCACCAAGCTGGTGACCGTCCACGAGCCGATACGATGAGGGGGCTGGCTCGGGGCCAAGAGGGCTGCGCCGCCTTCTCCCTCTCCCTCCGAGAGAGGGTTGGGGTGAGGGAAACCGCTCGCGCCAGGCCCGGCCGGTATTGGCGCCGCCCTGCTTGCCTGGGCGAGGGACTGTCCCTGTGGCTTCCCTCACCCCAACCCTCTCTCGGAGGGAGAGGGAGCAGCGCAGTTCTTCGGCATGGGAGCGCGTCATGATCCCTGGGGAAGTCCTGACCACGGACGGCGACATCGAACTCAACGCGGGCCAGCCCCGCACCACTCTGCACGTCGCTAATACCGGCGACCGCCCGGTGCAGGTCGGCAGCCACTACCACTTCGCCGAAACCAACCAGGCCCTGCAGTTCGACCGCGCCCAGGCCCGCGGCCAGCGGCTCGACATCGCCGCCGGCACCGCAGTCCGGTTCGAGCCGGGCCAGACCCGCGAGGTCACGCTCGTGCCGTTCCGCGGCGCCCGGATCGTCCACGGCTTCCGCGGCGACATCATGGGACCGCTCGACGCATGACCCGCAT
>CAXTDP010000670.1:0-3620 GCA_964242295.1 uncultured Acetobacteraceae bacterium
GGCCCGGCCGGGCCAGGAAAGGCGCGGCCAGCGCGCCGCCCAGGAGCGCGCGACGAGTGCTCATCCCTGCGTCGCAAACCAGTCGGACAGCGCACGAACCTCGTCCGGCGTGAACCCACGCACGATGCGGTTCATCAGCGTGGCTGGGCGCGCCCCAGAGCGGAACGCCTCCATCTCCCCAGCAGTCTCAGCCGCAGGCCGCCCCTGCAGCACCCCGATCCCCGCCCCCGGCATATGGCATCCAGTACAAGACGAAGCCCCCGGCGGCGCCGCAGCCGCCAAAAACAGCAGAAGCACCCTTCCCCCTCTCCCTACGGGAGAGGGCCGGGGTGAGGGAAGCCGCAAGGACCGCCCCCACCATGTGAATGCACCCAAGCGGTCCTGCACCGGCAAAATTGGCCCCGATGGCCTTTCCCTCACCCCAACCCTCTCCCGGAGGGAGAGGGAGCAGGGCAGCGCCTTCAACTCCGTGGCTCGCGGCACGTCCAGACCCGCACCATTCCGCACCCCCCGTCCTAAACCGCGCAGCACGTCCAGCCTCATGCCTTCCGCAAATCCTGGTCCTTGATCGGCAACTGCCGTACCCGCTTGCCAGTCGCGGCAAAGATTGCATTCAGCACCGCTGGCGCAGCTACAGTAATAGTCGGCTCCCCGACCCCGCCCCAGAACCCGCCGGACGGCATCAGGATCGTCTCAACGACAGGCATCTCCGCCATACGCAGCACCTGGTAGGTGTCGAAGTTGGCCTCCACCATCCGCCCCTTCTCCACCGTGTTCTCCCCATACAAGGTGGCCCCCAGTCCATAGGCAAAGCTGCCCGCCACCTGCGCGTTGATCTGGTCCGGGTTCACCGCCGTCCCGGGATCGGTCGCGGCAACGATGCGGTGCACCGTCAGCTCGCCCTTATCCGACACCGAAACCTCGGCGCAAGCCGCGGTGTAGCTGCTGAACCCGGCGTTCTGGCACAGCCCCCGGAACACCCCCGCCGGAGCCGGCGTCCCCCAGCCCGCCCGCTCCGCCACCGCGTTCAGCACCGCCAGGTGAAGCGGATTGCGCGCCATCAGCGAGCGCCGGAACTCCAGCGGGTCCCGCCCGGCGGCATGGGCCAGTTCATCCATGAAGCACTCAAGATAAACCGCATTCTGGTTGTGGTTCACCCCGCGCCAGAACCCCACCGGCACGTGCGTGTTCCGCATCGCGTGGTCAATCAGTAAGTTAGGTATGGCGAGGTATCCGAACTCGTCCGCCAGCAGCCCTTGGAACTGCTGCGGGTCCATCCCGGTCCGCGTCGGCTGCAAGGTGGCGGCGATGCTCTGCCCGCTGATCCGCATGGACAGCGCCACTAGGTTCCCCTTGTCGTCCAGTGCCCCAGTCAAGCGGGCCTGCGTGATCGGGCGATAATACCCGTGCTGCATGTCCTCTTCACGCGACCAGATCAGCTTGACTGGCGTGCCCGGCAGTTGCTTGGCCAGCAGCACCGCCTGCCGCGTGTAGTCCTGGAACCCGCGCCGGCCAAACCCGCCGCCCAGGATGTATTTGTTCACCTTCACGTTCAAAAGCGGCACGCCGCCGGCCTCCGCCGCCGCGGCCAGGGTGGCATCGCCGTTCTGGGTGCCGACCCAAACTTCCACCCGGTCGCCCCCGCCGTCACCACGGGTCACCTGCGCCGTGCAGTTCATCGGCTCCAGCGTGGCATGGTTCAGGAAGGGGGTGCCATAGTCCGCCGTGACCTTGCGCGTGGCGGAGGCCAACGCCGCCGGAGCATCGCCGATCCTGTGGCCGACGAAGGCGTCCGTGGCGTCCAGCCCTTCATGCAGCCGGGCGGCGATGGTGTCGCTGCTGACGGCGGCGTTCGGACCCTCGTCCCAGGTGATGGGCAGCTTTTCCAACGCGGTCTTCGCCTGCCACCAGGTGTCGGCCACCACGGCAACGGCATTGTCCCCCACCGGCAGGACATGGCGCACCCCGGGCATGGCTTTCACCGCGACCGCGTCGAACGACCCCATCTTGCCGCCGAACACCGGGCACTGCGCGATGGCCGCCTGCAGCATGCCCGGCAACCGCACGTCCACTGCGTAAGTTTCGCTCCCGTTCACCTTGGGCGCCGTGTCCAGCCGGGGCAGCGGCTTGCCGATGATGCGCCACTCCGCCGGCTCCTTGAGCGGCACGTCCTTCGGCACCGGCAGCTTGGCGGCGTCGGCGGCCAGCTCGCCATAGCGCAGGCTGCGGTTGCTGGCGGCATGCCGGACGACGCTGTCCCGCGCCATGCACTCGCTGGCCGGCACGCCCCAACGGGCGGCGGCGGCCTGGACCAGCATTGTGCGCGCCGCGGCCCCACCCTGCCGGACATAGTCCACCGACGTGCGCAGGCCACGGCTGCCGCCGGTCAGCATGTCGCCCCAGGCGCGCTTGCTGGCCAGGTTCGCCTCTGGCGCCACGTACTCGGCCCGCACGCGGCCCCAATCCGCCTCCAGCTCGTCGGCAACAAGCTGAGCCAGGCCGGTCATGGTGCCTTGGCCCATCTCGGACCGGGCAATGCGTATCGTGATCGTGTCGTCCGGCGCGATCGTGGCCCAGATGCCGACCGGCACGGCGCCAACGGCGGGCGCAGCTTCGGCCGCAGTGGGCAGGGTGCCCGGCCAGGCAAGGGTCATCGCCCCGGCGGACGCGGACACCAGGAAGGCGCGCCTGTTCAACTGGGGGGTTATGTGCGTCATGGCCTATGCCTTCCCGCTGGCGGCGCTGTGGATCGCGGCGCGGATGCGGCCATAGGTGCCGCAGCGGCAGATATTGGTCATGGCGTCATTGATATCGGCATCCGTGGGGGCCGGAGTGTCGCGCAGCAAGGCGACCGCCGCCATGATCTGACCAGATTGGCAGTAGCCGCACTGCGGCACCTGGTGCGCCATCCAGGCAAGCTGCACCGGATGGGTGCTGTCGGGCGACAACCCCTCGATGGTGACGACCTTGCCTTGCACGTCGCCAGCCGCAAGCTGGCAGGACCGGGTCGGCGCACCGTCCAGGTGAACGGTGCATGCCCCGCACTGGGCGATGCCGCATCCATACTTGGTGCCCGTCAGCCCCAACGTATCGCGCAGCACCCACAGCAGGGGTGTCGCGGCGTCCACGTCCACCTCGTGCACCTGGCCGTTAATGTCCAGCTTCATCCCATGCGCCCCATCAAGAGTGGTCCCTGGGCGGATCGCCCGAGCTTGGCGACGTACCTTAACGCGAAAGGGGACTGAGGACGCAACCGGTTTCGATAGAAGCCGCAGAACGAACGATTGATATGGCTAAGAAATGTAAAGTTGACCGCAATATCGACTTGACCAAATACACAACCAATGCGATCACGATGCCGCAAGCAGGCCATATCATTGAAAGATCACCCAAGAGGGCGTTGTCATCATCGGCACAACTGCTGTGATGATATTCTACTTGATCTGCAACCTGCGATTTTGTGATCGTTTGTCAACTTACATCGGGGGGTTCCGACATGGCGATATTGACCGTTGGCGCTGGTATGCAGTTCTCGACAATTGGAGATGCTGTCCGCGCTTCAAGCGACGGCGACACCGTGCGGGTCCAGGCCGGCACCTACGTCAACGACTTCGCCACCG
>CAXTDP010000671.1:0-3605 GCA_964242295.1 uncultured Acetobacteraceae bacterium
CGAAGCCGTCGCGCGCCGCGGCGGCGAACACCTCGTCCTCCTGGGCGTAGTAGAAGTTCTCCACGTCGAGGCGCGGCTGCTCCTCGCGGAACGGCGTCGCGGGCAGGCTGCCCTTCCCATAAGCCTCGAACGGGCCAAGGTAGTGCTTGAGGCCGGTCACCAGCGCGACGTGGCCGACGCTGCCGGCAGGCTGCACGGCATCGAGCAGGTTGCGGACCATGCCAGCGTTGACGCGGATGTTCTCCGCCTCGGTCGGCTGGCGCAGCCAGGTCGTGATGAAGACGTGGGTCGGGCGCAGCGCCTCCACCGCGGCGCGCAGCCCCGCCGGGTCGAGCAGGTCGGCGGCCACGGGATGCAGGCCTTCGATGTCGGTTGACGGGCGCCGCGCCAGGCCGCTGACCTCCCAGCCCTGCCGGAGCAGGTGCCGGGCCAGGTTGTTGCCCACGATGCCGCTGACGCCTGCGATCAACGCTGATTGAGTCATGTGTTCCGCCTCGCTGCCATCCTGCCCGGCAAGTACTCGGCTGCGGCCGGCAAGGATAGCTGGCACCTTGGCGGGGCATGGTCACTTTGAGGTGCCGGCTGGTAGGCTCACCGGTGCAGGCAATGGAATCGGCCATCCCGGGGGAGGACTGCGCGCCGGGGCGGGGGCGGGAACCAGCCGGCAGGAGCGGGCCGGCTTGACTCTGACGCTGCAAGGATGCCGTTCCCCGGGATGCTGTGATCGCACCGTCGCCACCCCGGCCCGCACTCCATCCGGTCTCCGGTCCGCCATTCCCTTCGCCAAACATCTTATGCCGAGTTTCCGGACAGGGCGGACATGGCCGGTTAGGATTCGTCTAGCGTATAGGGCGGCTCATATGGTCACGGGCGGTTTGGTGGATAGGTTACTTCACCAAGGCACGAGCGTGGCAACGCACAGCAGAGCACCACCGGATTATTGCACCAACGGCAAACACGCCGGCGTGGGCGCATCTTTCTGCGCTGCGGTCATTCGGCTGAAATCGACCTTGGCATTCACCCAAGCTTTGAAGCGACTCACCCGCTGCCGCATGAAGCGCTATTTGCGGTAGCAGCCCAGCAATGGCGTGCAACAGCTATGATCGCCTCAAGGCATGGGATTATCCTCTTGACTTGAATATTGCAATGCGCGCAAGCCCAACTCTGCACATATCATCACAGCACGATATTTGCTGCATTATTCCTGATTTTCGGGAAAGGTATCGTGCTTTAAACAAAGCATGTGTGCAATCGACGCCCGCCGACCTTCAGCACTTTGCGGGGCCTTCGGACGAGTATGGCTTCTGGATGGGAACGCCGGACGACAAACTCGCAGCCGGCATTACGCTATGATCCCGTCTTCGCCCGAGGGAGCCGCGCGTAAAATGCCGCTCCATTTCGGCCTCGATGCTGCCCGCGAGCAACTCGCGGCAAACAGGTCCCCGCTGGCGTAGGCAGCCTAGACTGGCACGGCTCGCACTCATGCGTGGGTGGGCGTGCATTCATCGGCCCGCGCCGGCTCACGTTCGATGATTCCAGAGCCGCTTCGGCTGCCTGCCCGGACAAGGAGCGGCCCATGCCCTACGATGCCAGCGACATCCCTTCCGCACGCTCCGGACAGTTCTGGGCCGGGGAGCGCCGGGATGATGGCCATGCCTCAAGCGCGCGCCCGCGCACACTCAGCACCAGCGCCCTGGTCCGCCGCATCCTGCTCGTCATCTTCCTGGTCTCCCTTGCAGGCGGGGCAGGAGGGTTCTTCATCGTGCTGCGCCACCGTGCACTCCAGGGTGCCGCGAACGAGGCGCGCCTGCTGCTGACGACGGCACTCGCGGTCAGCGACTACACGGACGAGAACATCTTTCCTCTGCTCGACAAGCTGCCCACCGACAAGTTCTACGAGCAGATAGTTCCGTTCCACGTGGCCCAGGCGGTCTTCCGCAAGGTGCAGGCCCACTACCCGGCTTACAGCTACCGCGAGCCCGCCCTCAACCCGACCAGCCCCAATGACCGGCCAACCCCCTTTGATGTCGAGTTGACCGAGCGCTTCCGCGACGACCCAAGCTTGCAAGACCTCCAAGGCATCCGCCAGGATGGCGACCGCACCGTGTTCTATCTCGCGCGGCCGATCCGGATCACCGACCAGCAATGCCTGGTCTGCCACGGCACGCCCGACCATGCGCCGAAGGCCATGGTTGCCCGCTACGGCACGGTGAACGGCTTCGGCTGGTCAATGGGCGAGACGGTCGGCGTCCAGGCGCTCAGCGTCCCCATTGCCGAGGAGCTGCGCGGGACGACGGAGCTGGCTGTGACGCTTGCCGCCGGGCTGCTGGCGATCTTCTTCGTCACCTACGTGGCGCTCACCGCCTCGCTGCAAGCCATGCTGGTCAGGCCGCTGCGCGCGCTTGCCTGCTCGGCTGACATGGCCAGCAAGACGAACGATGCCCACGTCGAGCTGCCGCACTCCGGCGTGAGCGAGATCCATGGGCTGGCGGACGCGATCGGGCGCCTGCGCCTGAGTCTGCGCAAGGCGCTCGGCCAGGTGCCATTCCGGCCGCCTGCGCCGGCCCCATGACAGGAGAAAGGCCATGCCGCGCGTTCTCTTTGCCTTGAGCCTGGCCGCAATGGCGGCCATGCTCTGGTGGTTCCACAGCGTCTCCGCCACCTTCCAGCTCTTTGCCAGCCCCGGGTTCACGCGGGGCCTCGACGTGGCGGCTTCGGTCACAACCGCGCTGCTGGCGGTCACCCTTGCCGGGCATGCCATCGTCCGCCTGGTGCTGCTGGCCATGTACGGGGTTGCGCCGACCGGCTTCCAGCGCGCCGGCCTTTACGCCATCCTGGGCACGGTTGCCGGCGCGGTTGTGCTCACGCATCTGGGCGTCAACATCATCGCCGTGTTTGCGACATCGGCCATCCTGACCGCGGTTTTCGGCTTCGCGCTGCAGCCAACGCTCAACGGCCTGATCGGCGGCCTCACCCTGCACACCGACCGCGTGCTCAGGATCGGCGACGCCATCCTGCACAACGGCAACCCCGTCGAGGTGACCGCCTTCAACTGGCGTTCCGTCTCGGGTCGCAAGCTCGACGGCAGCCTGGTCGTGTTCCCCAATGCCCACATCGTGGACAGCACGATCGAGATCCTGCCCCGCGACCACCCGGTCCGCACCGACACGGTGTTCCCGGTCCCGATCACAATCGTCCCGCAGCGGCTCTCGGACTTGGTCGGCGAATTGGTTGCCGACTTTGCTGAGGTTGATGACGGCCAGCTTGTCACGGTGGCGCCCGTCGCGTTCGAACCCGACAAGGCGCTGGCCCGCTACCGGGTCCGATACTGGGTTCACGCCTACGCGGACCGAAGCGACGTCGAGGCCGAAGTGCTGCGCCGCATCTGGTATGCGCTGCAGCGCGAGGGCATCGCCTGGCCGGTGAACAACTTCTACGATTCAGAGTTCCGCATCTCGCAAGGGCCGTCCGGCCTGCTCGCCCACGACTGGCCGGAGGCGATTGCGGCGGCGATCGCGCGAACACCGACGCAGCCCGACCTCGCCAGGATCCTAGTACTCCGCGCCGGAAGTAGCGACCCTGGTTTCGGGTGAGTTTTCGCTGCC
>CAXTDP010000672.1:0-696 GCA_964242295.1 uncultured Acetobacteraceae bacterium
CGCCTATGACGATCTCTACGCCGTCGCCGACGCCTGGATGGGCGATGGCCAGGCGGAGGCGACCCTCGACGACCTGCGCCGCGCCCTGGCGCTGTATCGCACGGCCTGCGCGATGCAGGTTGGCGCCGTCCTGCTGCTATGGGCCGCCGTCAGCGTGCGAGGCTGAGCAGGCGGTCCACATCCACGTATGTCTCCAGATGCGCGGCCAGGGCGTCCAACGTCGCCTCAACCGACGCCTCATGGCTATGCCCGGCGGGCTCGGCGCCCAGGCGGCGCAGCCATGCGCCGCGTTGGGCATCATCCGTGAACAGGCCGTGCACGTAGGTGCCCTGCACCAGCCCATCTCCGCTGCACGCTCCATCGGGCCGCCCGTCCGCGTGGCGCAGCAGCGGCGCCGACGCTGCGGGGCCAGACGTGCAGCCGATGTGCATCTCGTAGCCGCGGAACGGCACACCATCGGCGCAGGCGGTTCCGGCGGCGTCCGACAGGCGCTTTTCCCCGGTCAGCACCGTAGCCACGTCCAGTAATGCCAGGCCCGGCCCCGCGCCCGCCGGCCCTTCGATCCCGCCGGGGTCCTCGATCCGCGTGCCGAGCATCTGGTAGCCGCCGCACACGCCCAACACCCGCCCGCCCCGGCGCCGATGCGCCACCAGGTCGCCGTCCCAGCCGGCGGCGCGGAAGGCCAGCAGGTCGGCG
>CAXTDP010000672.1:706-3596 GCA_964242295.1 uncultured Acetobacteraceae bacterium
GCAGCAGCACCAGCTCGCACACCGGCAGCGGCTGGCCCGGCTGCACCATCAGCACCTGGACTCCAGGTTCGGCCAGCAGCGGGTCGAGGTCGTCGAAGTTGCTGATCCTCGGCAGCACGGGGACGGCGATGCGCAGCGTGGCGCCGGGCCGGTGCGGCGCTTGGCCCAAATCCGCCGCGTCCTCCGCCGGCAGCCGCACGGCGCCGGGGAAGTGCGGCACCAGGCCCAGCGGCGCCCAGCCGGTGCGGGCGGCGATCAGCGCCATCCCCGCGTCGAACAGCGTGGGATCGCCGCGCATCCGGTTGACGATGAAGCCGCGCACGGTGGCGGCATCCGCCGGGTCCAGGACGGCATGGGTGCCGACCAGGCTGGCGATGACGCCGCCGCGGTCTATGTCGCCGACCACCACGACCGGCGTCCCCGTGGCGCGGGCGAAGCCCATGTTGGCGATGTCGCCGGCGCGCAGGTTGACCTCGGACGCGCTGCCGGCGCCCTCCACGAGCACGATGTCGGCCTCGCCCTGCATCCGGGCGAAGCTGTCCAGCACATGCGGCATCAGGCCGGGCTTCATGGCCTGATACTCGCGGGCGCGGGCCGTCGCGTGGATGCGGCCCTGCACGACCACTTGCGAGCCGGTTTCGCTCTGCGGCTTCAGCAGCACGGGGTTCATGTGGACCGACGGCGGCACCCCGGCGGCGCGGGCCTGCAACGCCTGGGCGCGGCCGATCTCGCCTCCGTCCGAGGTCACCGCGGCGTTGTTGCTCATGTTCTGCGGCTTGAACGGGCGGACGCGCAGGCCGCGGTGCAGGCAGGCCCGCGCCAGCCCGGCCACCAGGAGCGACTTGCCGACGCTGGAGCCGGTGCCTTGCAGCATGATGGCGCGGGCCGGAGGGAGCGAAGTCAATCGGCGGTTCCTCCGCCCTGGGCGGGGTGGTCCGGAACGGGATGGCGCGGGATCAGGCCTCTACCCTGGTCAGCACCGCCGGCTCAATCCGCTGCCGTTGCGCTGAACACGCCCGCGAGCGGAATGCGGGCGCCTGGCAGGGCAGCCAATTCCAGCACTGCATCAGCCTTCTTGCGTTCCACTACGAGGAAACGCCCTTCGTCCGGCTGCGGCTGCCGATGGACCAGGGCTTCCCGGGCGTTCAGGTCGAGCAGCCAGTATTCAACGATGCCATGCCGGGCATACAGCGGCACCTTCACGTCATGGTCCCGGGCCAGTGTGGCATCGGAAACCTCGACCAGCAGAAGCACGTCGCGTGGACCCGGCAAGCCATGCTCGTAGTCGTCCGCACGCGGTTTCAGCACGGCCACGTCCGGCTCAGGCTCGGAACGAGGAGCCATCCGGACCGGCCCTTGGATGGACAAGGTGGCCTGCTCGCCAACGGCCTTGGCCAACAGCCGGCTGACTCTCAAAACGACGGCGAAATGCCGCGGGCCGACAGGGGACAAGGATGCAATGACCCCTTCGATAAGCTCGACGCGACCGGCGCCGGCAAAGATGCCGGCTTCTCCCATCCGGTGATAGTCATCCACCGTGAACAGGTGCATGGCCTCCAGGATAGGGGCGGCCGGTGGAGCCAGGTCGCCATCCGCCATCGTTCCACCCTCCCTGCTACACTTACGCATGGACTCCATAACGGCTGCGTAGGGGTTCGGGCAACGGCCTTCACCTGGCCCGGCGCCGGACCGCTCAGAACTCGATCCCCTCCTGCGCCTTCACTCCCGCCGCAAAGTGGTGTTTTACCAGGGTCATCTCCGTCACCAGGTCCGCCGCCTCGATCAGCGACGGGCGGGCGTTGCGGCCGGTGACGACGACGTGCAGGGCAGGGGGGCGGGCGGTCAGGGCGTCCAGCACCTCCCCCTCTGGCAGGTAGTCGTAGCGCAGGGCGATGTTCAGCTCGTCCAGCAGCAGCAGCGACAGGCCGGGCTGGTGCATCAGCTCGACCGCCTTGTCCCAGGCCCGGCGGCAGGCCGCCACGTCGCGTGCCCGGTCCTGGGTGTCCCAGGTGAAGCCCTCACCCATGGTGTGCCACTCCACCAGGTCCGCAAAGCGGTCCAGCGCCCCGCGCTCCCCGGTGGACCAGGCACCCTTGATGAACTGCACCACCCCGGCCCGGCGCCCGCGCCCGACCATGCGCAGCAGCAGGCCGAAGGCGGCGGTGCTCTTGCCCTTGCCCGGCCCGGTGTGGACCATCAGCAGGCCCTTCTCGATCGTCTTGGACGCGACCTCCGCATCCTGGACGGCCTTGCGCTTGGCCATCTTGGCGGCGTGCCGCGCCGCGTCCTCGTCGCTCATGCCGGCGTTTCCTTCACGGTCCCGGAGTTCCCTTCACAATCCCAGGGCTCCCTTTACGGTCAACGGCAGGCCGGCCACCACCAGCACCATCCGGTCCGCCCGGGCCGCAACCTGCTGGTGCAGCCGCCCGGCCTCGTCGCGGAAGGCGCGGGCCAAGGCGTTGTCGGGCACGATGCCCAGCCCGACCTCGTTGGACACCAGCACGGTCGGCGCCGTCCGCCCGTCCAGCGCCGCCATCAGCGCCGCGACGGCCGCCGGCAGGTCCATGTCGGCCAGCAGGAGGGTGCTCAACCAGAGCGTCAGGCAATCCACCAGCACCGGCGCGGCACCGGCCCGGCCCAATGCGGCCGGCATCTCCATAGGCGCCTCCACCGTATGCCAGCCCGGCACCCGCTCGTCCCGATGCTGCGCGATGCGCGCCCGCATCTCGGCGTCGAAGGCCTGTGCAGTGGCGATGTAGGTCCAGGGGCCAGGCATGGCGGTCACCAGGGCCTCGGCATATCGGCTCTTGCCGGACCGGGCGCCGCCGAGCACGAACGTCAGCATCCGAGCGCGACGTTCTTCTCCCTCTCCCTCCGGGAGAGGGCCGGG
>CAXTDP010000673.1:0-3585 GCA_964242295.1 uncultured Acetobacteraceae bacterium
CGCCGTGCTGCGGCTCGGCGAGGTGATCTGGACCGGCCGGCCCGACAGCATCTCGTTCGACCAGTTGGGCGAGATCTTCATGACCGGGAAGCTCCCGGCCGCCCTTTGACGCCCGCCACCCGGCGATGCCTTCAACACTCCATGGACTTGTCCAGAGGACCGCGATGAAACTCGCTTTCGATACCGGCGGCACGTTCACCGACCTGGCACTGCTCGACGATGCCGGGGTCGTGCATCCCCACAAGGTACTGAGCACGCCCGACGACCCGTCCCGCGCGGTGCTGCAGGGCATCGACGAGCTGCTGGAGATGCGCCAGGGACGGGGCCGCGATGTGGCCGCGGTCTTCGGCGCGACCACGGTGGTTACCAACGCGGTGCTGGAACGCCGCGGCGCGCAGACGGCGCTGATCACCACGGACGGTTTCCAGGACATCCTGCGCATCCGCACCGAGGGCCGCTACGACCTGTATGACCTGAAGCTGCAATTCTCGGAACCGCTGGTATCGCGCATGGACTGCTTCGGCGCGGTCGAGCGGGTGACGGTGGACGGCGACGTGCTGGTGCCGCTGGACGAGGAGGGCGTGAAGGAGATTGCCGCCGCCATCAAGGCGCGCGGCATCCAGTCGGTCGCGGTGTGCCTGCTGCACGGCTACCGCTACGCCGGGCACGAGGAGCGCATCGGCGCGCTGCTGCGCGAGCACCTGCCCGGCGTCAGCGTGTCGCTGTCGTCCAGCGTGTGCCCGGAAATCCGCGAGTACGACCGCGCATCCACCACGGCGGTCAACGCCTACACACGGCCGCTGATGTCGGGTCACGTGGCGCAGCTCGAAGGCGAGCTGGCCCGGCGCGAAACCGGGCAGCTCCTTTGGATGACGTCGTCCGGCGGCATCGTGCCAGGCGTCACCGCCAGTGCGCTGCCGGTCCGCATGATCGAGTCCGGGCCCGCCGCAGGCGTGGTCGCGGCGGGCGAGTATGCGCGGCAAAGCGGCGACGGCGATCTGATGTCCTTTGACATGGGCGGCACCACCGCCAAGCTGTGCATGCTGCTGGGCGGCCAGCCGCGCATCGCGCCGGAGCTGGAGGTCGCGCACGCCGCAAAGTTCCGCCGCGGCAGCGGGCTGCCGCTCAAGATCCAGTCCGTGCAGATGATCGAGATCGGCTCTGGCGGCGGCTCCATCGCCCATGTCGGGGCGCTGGGCCTGCTGGCGGTCGGCCCGCGCTCCGCCGCGGCAGCGCCGGGTCCGGCCTGCTACGGGCTGGGCGGGACGGAGCCGACGGTCACGGACGTTGACCTCGTGCTGGGCTACCTCGACCAGGACTCGTTCCTGGGCGGCACGTTCAAGCTGCACCGCGACGCCGCTCAGGCAGCCGTTGACCGATTGGCGGCAGAGCTGGGGCTGACCCCGGAGCGCTGCGCCCATGGCGTGCACGACCTGGTCAACGAGGCAATGGCCCGCGCGGCTGCCATGCACGCCATGGACGGCGGCATCGACCCGAGCCGCCTGTCGATGGTCGCCTTCGGCGGCGCCGGCCCGGTGCATGCCTACGGCGTCGCCCGCAAGATCGGCGTCAAGCGCGTGGTCTGCCCGCTGGGCGCCGGCGTGAACTCGGCGCTGGGCCTGCTCGCCGCGCCGGTCGCCGTGGACGTGGCCGCCAGTGCCCCGGCGGTGCTCAATGAGCTGGATGCGGCGATGCTGGACAGCATCCGCGCCGGGCTGGTGGCGGATGCCGGGCCCGCCACCGCGGCGGCCGGGCTGTCGGCAGACCAGGTCACGCACGGCTTCTCGGCCGACGTGCGCCACGTCGGCCAGGGCTACGAGATCAACATCGCGCTGCCGGGTCCGGACACGCCGCTGGATGCGTTCAAGGCGGTGGTGCGGGAGCGGTTCCGCGCCACCTACCTCCAGCTCTACGGCCGCGAGGTGGAAGGCACCGGCATCGAAGTCATCACCTGGCGCCTTCGCGCCAGCGGACCCATGGGTGCGGTCGGCTCCATCCGCACGGAGAAGCGCGGCGGCGAGGCGGGGAATGCGTTGCGCGGGCACCGGCCGGCCTACTTCGAGGAAGCGGGCGGCTACGTGTCCACCCCGGTTTACGACCACTACTCGCTCGAACCCGGCGTGGACATCGCCGGCCCGGCGATCTTCGAGCAAAAGGAATCGACCGCGGTCATGGGTCCGTCCGGCCGCGCCACGTTCGACGCCCGACTCAACCTCGTCATCACCCTGGGCTGACGGAGACCACCATGGACTTCAATGATCCCATCACCCTGCAGGTGCTGTGGAACCGCCTGGTGTTCATCACCGACCAGGCGGACCTGGCGCTGGGCCGCACCGCGTTCTCACCGATCGTGCGCGAGAACCACGACTTCGTCACCGTGCTGATGAACGCCGACGGCAACGCGCTGGCGCAGTGCACGCTGGCCATCCCGGTGTTCATCAGCACGCTGCCGCTGGCGGTGAAGGAGCATTTCCTCAAGGCGCACCCGCCGCACACGCTGAAGCCCGGCGACGTGCTGGCCACCAACAACGCCCGCATCGGCACCGGCCATCCGCCCGACCTGGTGATGGTGACGCCGATCTTCCACGAGGGCGCGATCGTCGCCTACGCCGGGTGCATCGCGCACCTGCCGGACGTGGGCGGCCGGCCGCAGTCGCCGGACTCCGTTGACGTGTTCGAGGAAGGCATCCGGCTGCCCATCCTCAAGTTCTTCCGCGAGGGCGTAAAGAACCAGGACGTGTTCGACATCATCGCCTCCTCCTCCCGCCTGCCGGAGGAGGTGCTGGGCGACATCAACTCCATGGTCGCAGCCAACGAGGTGATGCGGCGCGAGGTGGTGGCGTTCCTGGCCGAGTACAGGATGAGTGGCCTGCACGAGCTGGCGCAGGCCATCTACACCCGGTCCGAAGCCTACATGCGCAAGGCAATCCGCGCCGTGCCGAACGGCGTCTACACCGCGGAGATGGTGCTGGACGGCATCGACAGCGACATCGTGCTGCGCGCGGCGGTCCACGTCCGCGACGCCAGCATCCATGTGGATTATGCAGGCACGTCGTCCCAGGTGGAGTACGGCATCAACGTCGCGCCGCACTACCGCATCGCGCACAGCCTGTATGCGCTGAAATGCCTGCTTGACCCGTCCTCGCCCAACAACGAGGGCTGCACCATCCCGTGCACGGACGAGGCGCCAGCGGGCAGCATCCTGAACCCGCGCGCCACCGCCGCCGGCGCTGCGCGCAACTTGGTCGGGCACACCATCCCGTCGCTGATCTTCCGCGCCCTGGCCGACGTGCTGCCGGACCGGGTGCAGGCCGACAGCGGCGGGGCGCCGATCTGGGGCATCAACTGCACCGGCACGCGCATGGACGGCACGCCCTACAGCTCCATCCAGAACTTCCACGGCGGCCAGGGCGGGCGCGAGGGCTTCGACGGTAACGACACGCTGTCCTTCCCGTCCAACTGCAAGGTCACGCCGGTCGAGATCTACGAGCGGTCCGTGCCCGTGGTGATCGAACGCAAGGAACTGGTCGCCAACTCGGGCGGCGCCGGGCAGTATCGGGGCGGCCTGGGCCAGCGGGGCACGAT
>CAXTDP010000674.1:0-3575 GCA_964242295.1 uncultured Acetobacteraceae bacterium
CCACCAATCCTACAGCATGCATCCGCGTCGCGCTAAGTCCGACAGGCTGCTAGTGCATGAGTATCCAGCAACACAACTCTATGACCCAGTTTGGCTGCATGCGCGGCAAGTTGAGTTGGGCATGAACCCAGCCTGGGATCTCCCTTTTCATTACCCTCCCCTATTCCTGTTGCTGACTTGGCCCCTCGGGTTGCTGTCTTTGAAGATGGCTTACTACGTTTGGGTTGGAAGCACCTTTGCCGCGTTCGCATAGTCATTGGCCGGACTGCGCAGCGGTGGGACGAAAATGACTTGGCTGTTGCTGTTCTTTGTGCTGGTTGCGCCCGGCACCACTGTAGGCGTTGTGTTCGGGCAAACCGGCTTCCTGTCGGGGGCGCTGCTGATTGGCGGAATGCGGCTTATTGGAACGCGGCCGCTCCTGGGTGGGCTACTATTGGCGCTGCTGGCCTATAAGCCGCAGTTTGGGCTTCTCATACCAGTCGCTCTGCTTGCAGCGCGTGACTTCCGAGGGATCGCCGCGACGGCCGGCATGCTCGGGATTCTTGCCGGCTTTGCCATGACGTTATTTGGCAGGGGCATTTGGCTGGATTGGCTGCTCTGCTTGCCTAACTATGTTTCCACCTTTGGACCGCTCCCGGAGCTGTTGCCTCTCAGGGCCACGGTTTCGGCCAACCTCGCCATGTTTGGCGTGCCTGCGACATTCGCGACGGGCATCTACACCGTGGTCGCCGTCCTTGCGGCGGGGCTAACTTGGCGCGCCTTCAAGGACGGCGTTTCAGAGAGCGCCGTTGGGGTGCTGGTCGGAGCGACCGTCCTCGTAAGCCCACACACCCTTTGGTATGATCTGACCATGCTGACCGGCGCGGTGCTGCTGCTAGGTAGCGCCAGGTTGCACGCCGGCGAGTCGCTGCGTGCGCTTGAAACGGTGCTGCTGCTAGTGGTTATGTGCCTTCCTGCCGCAATGTTATGGATTAATGCCCCGATCAGCTTCGTTATCCTCCTTGCTTTTTTCGCTTGGGCCGCTCTTCAGGTATGTACAGGGGCAATAACTGGCGCGGCGGACGTCGCCCAACTGGAAGATGCCATCCAGACCACCGCAAGCCGCGACGCCGTCAGCACGGCATACAGCCTGCCCTGACCCGTCGCCATACCATGCATGCCGATTGCTGCCACTCCCGAACATGGTTCAAAAACACTCAATCCACCTTGCGCTTTGTTGCCAAGGTACGGGCAACTGCGGGGCCTCTAGCCCTGCATCAGCGGTCACGAAGGCCGTTGCGTCGCAGTCCCGCCTCCCGCGATAGGTTCGGCCGGGCAAAGGCTGACAACTGATGACACAATCGGGGATGGCAACCGCCCGGGCCGCCCAGTAACCCACGGGGCATGAGCGGATACGCGATTGGCTCGCCCCACCCCCCGGTCCCGCGACAGTCCATCCTGGGCATCTGGTCCCTGGACAGCCGGCAAACCCAGCTTCTGGTCTGGCCGGTGCTGATGGGAACCTTTGGGTATGCCCTGCTGCAGTACTACTACTCGTTCCTGGCGCAGGACTTCTTCGCGTTGTGGTCGTATGGCCGGCTGCTGAGGGACCATGCAGCATCCGAGCTTTACGACCCGATCCGGCTGCATGCCTTGCAGATCGGACTGGGCATGGACCCTGACTGGGACGCGCCATTTCCTTACCCGCCCATTTGCTTGCTGCTGGTCTGGCCGCTGGGGCTGTTGCCGCTGGGTCTGGCATATCACGTCTGGATCGGGCTGGGCCTGGTGGCCTTCCTTTGGGCTGCGACCGGGCCGCGGTTGCAGCCGTTGACCGCAGTTCTGCTCGCCGCGCTCCCGGCCTGCTCGGTCTGCATCGCCGCCGGGCAGAGCGGCCTCCTGACCGGGGCGCTGCTGTTGGGCGGATTGCGCCTGGCCGTGGCGCGGCCTTGGCTGGCCGGGCTGCTGCTGGGTGTGCTGACCTTCAAGCCGCAGTTGGGATTGATGGTGCCGGTGGCGCTGGCGGCGGCTGGCGCCTGGCGCGCGTTCGGCGCCGCCGCGGGCGTGACGGCGGCGCTGTCGGGGCTGACGCTTCTTGCATTCGGCCCTGGCGCCTGGGTGGGCTGGCTGACGACGCTGCCGGGCTACCAAAGCCACTTCGACCTGAACCTGGGGAACTTGCACCTGTAGCCGACGGTCACGGCAAACCTCGCCATGGCCGGGGTGCCCGCCGCGGCAACCCGCGCCGTCCAGGTGCTGGTGGCGGCGGTCATGGCAGCGCTGGTCTGGATGTCCTGTAGGCGCGGGCTGTCGCGCACGGCGGTTGCCGTGGTCGCGGCGGCGACCGTGGCAGCCAATCCGCACGCCTTCTTCTATGACCTGCCGATGCTGACGGCCGCGGCGCTGTTCCTGGGGCAATCCCGGGTGCAGGCTGGCGGCCGGCTTCATTGGGCGGAAACGGCGCTATTGCTCCTGGTGATATGCCTGCCGGTGGTGATCCTGTGGGTGGATTTCCCGGTCAGCCTGCCGGTCGTGCTGCCCTTTGCGTTGTGGGCAGGCTGGCAGGGGTTGCGAGCGGCAGGCGCCTGGCCGGAGCGTCAGGCCGTTGCGAACTGCAGCTCCGCCAGCCGGGCATACAGCCCGCCCTGACGCACAAGCGCATCGTGCGTACCGATGGCGACCGCCTGCCCGGCCTGCATGACCACGATGCGGTCGGCCCGGCGCACCGTCGCCAGGCGATGGGCGATCACCAGCGTCGTCCGCCCCTGCGCCAGCACGGCCAGGGCCTGCTGCACCGCGGCCTCGCTTTCGGCATCCAGGGCGCTCGTGGCCTCGTCGAGCAGCAGCAGCGGCGCGTCGCGCAGGATGGCGCGGGCGATGGCGACGCGCTGGCGCTGGCCGCCGGACAGCCGCACCCCGCGCTCCCCCAGGAAGGTGCCGAAGCCCTGGGGCAGGTCGTCCAGGAACCCGGCGGATGCGGCGCGGGCGGCGGCGCGCACCTCGGCGTCGGACGCATCCGGCCGGCCATAGCGTATGTTGTCCCACACGTCCGAGCCGAAGATCACCGGGTCCTGCGACACCAGCCCGATCCGCCCGCGCACGTTGGCCGGGTCGGCGTCGCGCAGGTCCACTCCGTCCAGCCGGACGCAGCCGGCGTCCGGGTCGTAGAAGCGTTGCAGGAGCTGGAACACCGTCGTCTTGCCGGCGCCGGACGGGCCGACCAGCGCCACGGTTTCGCCAGGCTCGACCCGCAGGTCGAATCCCTCCAGTGCCGGGGCGTCGGGGCGGGACGGGTAGTGGAACCGCACCGACTCGAACGACACCTGGCCGGACGGCGCCCGCAGGGTGGGCGCCGGCAGCGGCACGGGGTGCGAGGGTGGCGCGATGTCCGGCTGCTGCTGCAGGAGTTCGCTAATGCGGTCGGCGGACCCGGCGGCGCGCTGCACCTCCGCCCATAGCTCGCTCATGCTGGCGGCGCTGGTTGCGACCAGGATGGCGTAGAACACGAAGGCCGAAAGCTGGCCGCCGCTCATCCGGCCATGCACGACCTCCAGCCCGCCGACCCACAGGCTGAGGGTGATGGCGCCGAAGCCCAG
>CAXTDP010000675.1:0-3573 GCA_964242295.1 uncultured Acetobacteraceae bacterium
GCCGCCGGCGCCCGCGGCACCGCCGCCCGCCGCGCCTGGCTCAAGCGCCTGACCCGCCACCCCTTGCGCACCGAGTTCGAGCGCGTCCACTCCGGCCGCCTCCCCGACCTATGGCACGAGGCCACCGCCGAGCTGCGCGCCGAACTCGCCGAAACCCGCCCGACCATGGCCACCCGCGAAGCCAGCCAGCGCGCCCTGGACGCCCTGGCCCCCGCAATGCCGGAACTGGTCGGCGGCGCCACCGACGCGACCGACCACAGCCGCACCCTGGCCCGCGGCATGGCGGCGGTGACGCCGGGCAGCTATGCCGGACGCCACATCCACTACGGCGTGCGCGAGCACGGCATGGCCGCCTGCCTGAACGGCCTGGCGCTGCACGGCGGCATCCTGCCCTATGCCGGCACCTACCTGGCGTTCAGCGACTACATGCGCCCCGCCCTGCGCCTGGCCGCGCTGATGCGCCAGCGCGTCATCATGGTGCTGACCCATGACAGCATCGGCCTGGGCGAGGACGGCCCGACCCACCAACCGGTCGAGCAGCTCGCCAGCCTGCGCGCCATCCCCGGCGTCAACGTCATGCGCCCGGCGGATGCCCTGGAAACGGTGGAGTGCTGGGAACTCGCCCTCCGCCGCAACGACGGCCCCACCTTGCTGGCCCTATCCCGCCAGCCCGTCCCGGCGCTGCGTACCGACGCCGGTGAAAACCGCAGCGCCCGCGGCGGCTACGTGCTGCAGGACGCCGACGGCCCCCGCCAGGCCACCCTGATCGCCACGGGCTCGGAGGTCGCGGTGGCAATGGACGCAAGACGCATGCTGGCCGAGGCCGGCATCGCCGCCGCCGTCGTATCGCTGCCCTGCTGGCAGCTCTTCGGCCAGCAGGCCCCGGAATACCGCGCCGCCGTGCTGGGCACCGCCCCACGCTGGGGGATCGAGGCCGCCTGCGGCTTCGGCTGGGAGCGCTGGCTGGGCGACGGAGGCACCTTCATCGGCATGGACGGCTTCGGCGCCAGCGCCCCGGGCGAGCACCTATTCCGGCACTTCGGCATCACGCCGGAAGCCATCACCACAGCCGTCAAGCGGCGGCTGGCACCCCAAGAGGAAGACCCAAATGGCCGTTAAGGTCGCCATCAACGGATTCGGGCGCATCGGCCGCCTGGTCCTGCGCGCCATCATCGAAAGCGGGCGCACCGACGTGGAGCCCGTCGCCATCAACGACCTCGGCAGCGTTGACGACAATGCCCATCTGTTCCGCTTCGACAGCGTCCACGGCCGCTTCCCCGGCACAGTGGAGGTGAGCGGCCAATCCATCACCATCCACCACAACGGCCGCACCTACGGCCCCATCACCGTAACTGCCGAGCGCGAGCCGTCCAAAGTGCCCTACCAGGGCGTGGACGTCGCCATGGAGTGCACCGGCCGCTTCACCACCAAGCAGGCGGCGTCCGCCCTCATCACCGGCGCCGGCGCCCGCAAGGTGCTCATCAGCGCCCCGGCGGACGGCGTGGACGCGACGGTCGTCTATGGCGTGAACCAGGACGTCATCACCAAGGACATGACCGTCATCTCCAACGCCTCGTGCACGACCAACTGCCTGGTCCCGATGGTGAAGGTGATGCACGACAACTTCGGCGTGCTGCGCGGCTACATGCTGACCATCCATGCCTACACCGGCGACCAGAACACGGTGGACACCCTGCACAAGGACCTGCACCGCGCCCGCGGCGCCGCGGTCAACTCCATCCCCACCAGCACCGGCGCCGCCAAGGCCGTGGGCCTGGTGATGCCGGAGCTGAAGGGCAAGCTGGACGGCACCTCCATCCGCGTCCCGGTGCCGAACGTGAGCCTCGTGAGCCTCGACGTGAACCTGCGCGACAAGGCCACGGTCCAGCAGATCAACGACGCCATGAAGGCCGCTTCCACCGGCGCCATGAAGGGCATCCTGGACTACAACACCCACAAGCTCGTCAGCTCCGACTTCAACCACCAGGCGGCAAGCTGCACCTTCGACGCCACGCAGACCGCGGTGGTGGACGGCGAGCTGGCCCGCATCATGGGCTGGTATGACAACGAGTGGGGCTTCAGCAACCGCATGGCCGACACTGCCGCCCTGTTCGGGGCGATGTAATGGCCGCAGCCACCCTGGACGGCGTGGACGTAAAGGGAAAGCGCGTGCTGTTGCGCGCCGACCTGAACGTCCCCGTGCGTGACGGCCGCATCAGCGACCTGACCCGCATCCAGCGCCTGTCCCCCACCATACGCGAGCTATCCGACGCCGGCGCCCGCGTCATCGTCTGCAGTCACTTCGACCGTCCCAAGGGCAAGCCGGTCGAAAGCATGTCGCTCCGCCCGATGGCCGCAGCCCTCGGAGAAGTTTTGGGCCACCCTGTCGCTTTCGCCGCCGACACGATCGGCCCGGCCGCGCAGGCGGGGGTCGCAGCACTTGCCGATGGCGGCGTCCTGGTGCTGGAGAACACCCGCTTCCATCCGGGCGAGGAGGACAACCACCCCGAGTTCGTCACCGCCCTGGCGTCCCTCGCGGACCTGTATGTCAACGACGCCTTCTCCGCCGCCCACCGCGCCCACGCCAGCACGGAGGGTGTAGCCGGTCACCTGCCCGCCCATGCCGGCCGCATGATGCAGGCGGAGCTGGACGCGCTGGACGCAGCACTCGGCAACCCGCAGCGCCCGGTAATGGCGATCGTCGGCGGCAGCAAGGTCTCCACCAAGCTGGAACTGCTGGGCAACCTGAGCCGTCGCGTGGACGTGTTGGTAATTGCCGGCGCGATGGCCAACACCTTCCTGGCCGCGACCGGCACGGACGTGGGCCGCAGCCTGCAGGAACCCGAGATGCACGCCACCGCCCGGGAGATCATGGAGGAGGCGAACCGCGCCGGCTGCACCATCCTGCTGCCGAGCGACGCGGTGGTGGCGCGCGAGTTCCGCGCCGGGGCGCCGACGGAGACGGTGTCCACCGACGCCATCCCCGCCGACGCCATGATGCTGGACGTCGGCCCCAACACCATCCAGGCCCTGCGCGACCGGCTGCCGGACATGCGCACGGTCGTCTGGAACGGCCCGCTGGGGGCATTCGAGACCCCGCCCTTCGACGCTGCCACGGTGGCGCTGGCGCAAGCGGTCGCTGACATGACGGAGCAGGGATCGCTGCTGAGCGTGGCCGGCGGCGGTGACACGGTGTCCGCCCTGCGCCACGCCGGCGTTCTGGACCGCCTGACCTATGTCAGCACCGCCGGCGGCGCGTTCCTGGAATGGCTGGAAGGCAAGACCCTTCCCGGCGTCGCCGCATTGGATCGGGGGTAGCCATCCCCTCCGTCCCGCGGTGGCCCACGCTGACCCCGGTCCTGCGTCCGCATCGGGTGGGAGGAGGGCGAAAGGGTCTTGTCCTGCTGCTCGCGCTGTTGCCGAGCTGCACGCTGCCGGGCTGCACGCTAATAGACCAGAACACCTTCCGCCCCGGCGCCGGCACCGCTCCGGTGATCCCTCCCGCCCCGCCCGTGCCGGTGTCGGCCGCAGCCTACCCTGGCCCGCCGCCGCTGCTGGTCCTGCCCACGGGCC
>CAXTDP010000676.1:0-3572 GCA_964242295.1 uncultured Acetobacteraceae bacterium
TGGTGGAGGCGCCGGGCACTGCCCCCGGGTCCACAACGCTTATTCCAACTGCCGTTTATCACCATAGCCGTTGTTACAGCACCATGAAGATAGGCGATCCTGCGAAGGATTACCAGAGGCCTTCCGCAAGGGGTAACGCCGCCGCCTCTTCTCCCTCTTCCTCCGAGAGAGGGTCGGGGTGAGGGGGTCTCGGCTCCGAAGCAGGAACCCCCAACGCAACAGCATCAAAGCCCCCAAGGCCAAGGTGCAACGCCCTTCCGCTTGCCTGCTCCGACCCCTGCCAGGGAAGGCCTGAGAACCACCTAGCAGAATCGGCGCCCGGGGATGATAACCTGCCCCCATGCCCCTGACCCCCGACCAGATGGCCGAAGTCGCCGCCCAGCGCGACGCCGCGCACCCCACCCTGCGCGCCACCGTCCCCGCGCTGGAAGCGTTGCTCTATCAGCCCATGCCCGTGCTGGACCACGGCTTCGTTCGGGTGATCGACTACATGGGCGACGATGGCGCCGTGGTGCAGGCGGCCCGGGTCAGCTACGGCCGCGGCACCCGCCGGGTCAGCGAGGACGCCGGCCTGATCCGCTACCTGATGCGCCACCGGCACAGCACCCCGTTCGAGATGTGCGAGATCAAGTTCCACGTGAAGCTGCCGATCTTCGTCGCGCGCCAGTGGATACGTCACCGCATGGCCAACGTGAACGAGTACTCCGCCCGCTACTCGATCCTGGACCGCGAGTTCTACATCCCCGCGCCCCAGCACCTCGCGGCGCAGAGCAGCACCAACCGCCAGGGCCGCGGCGAGGTCCTGCAAGGCAACGAGGCCGCCGAAGTCCTGCACATGCTGCGCGCCGACGCCAGCCTGACCTACGACCACTACGCCCACATGCTGAACGAGACCCCCGACGGCCAGCCCGCCGACCCGGCCCGGCAGGGCCTCGCCCGCGAGCTGGCGCGGATGAACCTCACCCTCAACACCTATACGCAATGGTATTGGAAGGCCGACCTGCACAACCTGCTCGGCTTCCTGTCGTTGCGCGCCGACAGCCACGCCCAGTACGAGATCAGGGCCTATGCCGACGCCATGCTCGGCGCCGTGCAGGCCTGGGTGCCGCTGACCTACCAGGCATTCCAGGATTACCGCATGGGTGCTGTCACCCTGTCAGCCGGAATGCTGGCCTTGGTGCGCCGGATGCTGGCGGGGGAAGTCGTCGAACAGCCCGGCAGCGGACTCTCCAAGCGGGAATGGACCGAGCTGATGGAAACCCTGGGACGCTGACCGCCGCCTGCTCCCTCTCCCACTGGGAGAGGGTCGGGGTGAGGAGGTCTTGGCTGCGGAATGGGCGGCTGCCAATGCCGCTGAACCGAAGGTCGCCGCCACGGCCATTGTAGGACTGACCGTCGTCCCCAGCAGCAGCGCCGCCCAGTATAAGAACAGCACGGCCCACATCAGTTGCACCCGCCCGACCTGCGCCACCCCGCCCAGTGCCAGAGGGCGATATCAGGCGAAGAACCCGGCGAACATGCCAACCAGCGACACGCGGGCGAACCCCGCCCAGGCCTCCCGCGCCGATCCTGCCATCAACGAAGGAACCAGCCTCAACTCCGCCACCTTAAAATCTGCCCCCGCAACGGATTGACGAACGCCCGCCCCTCGTCCCGAGCCGCCAAATACTCCTTCTTCAACCGCATCCACCACCGCACCTGAGTATCCGGGTCGCCCACGAACAGCGGCGGCGGTGGCGCCGGGTTGCTCATCAGCCGCTCGGCCACCACCCGGTCCTGCCCCAGGAAGTCCCGAGCCATCCAAGCCATCGCCGGCTTCAACGGCGCCAGCCAAGGCACGGTCCAGTAGGCGCAATAATGCACATCCGTCACGTTCGGCCCGATCGGCGTCGCCGCAGCCAGGATGGCGGCGCTGTGCCGGCTGCCCTGGATCACCTCGATCCGAGTGCCCGGCAACTGGATGCCGATGTCAATGTGCACGTCCTTGCCCAGCAGCCGATACGGGTTCCCCCCTTGCTTCAGGTGATGACGCTGCATCCGGAACCCCATTCCGTCTGGCTCAAACGTCTTCTCCTTCAGCCGCAGGTTCGCCGCCGGGTTGCTCTTCCACCAGCGCGAGGTATGCACGAACGCCGGGTGCCCCGGATCGAAGAACCCCATCGCCGCCAGGTCCGAGCTGCACGGAAACCGCATCGTCGTCGAAACCTGCGGTACCGCCCCGTCGAACCCCGGGATTTCCGGCACTGGCCCTGGCTCGCCATCGCCGACGAACACCCAGACGTTCCCCTGCACCTCCTGCGCCGGCCGGGTCCGCAGCCGGAAGCGGGCAGGGTCCGTCCCGTCGCCCGGCGCCAAGGACGGTATTTCCGTGCAGCACCCATCCGTACTCCGGAAAACCCACCCATGGTAGCAGCACCGCAGGCTATCGCCGTCGAACGACCCGTGCCGCATCGGCATCCCCCGGTGCGGGCAGGAATCCCCCACCGCGAACACCGACCCATCCGCCCGCCGGCCCAGCAGCAGGTCCTCGCCCAACAGGGTCACCGGCATCGTCCGTCCACGCCGCAGGTGCCTGCCCACGACGGCCAGATACCAGAAACCGCGCAGCATCCCGTCCGCCAAGCCATCCATCCCGGTCAATCCATTCCCAGCCAGTCTATTCGCAATCAGTCTATTTCCAATCAGTCCATCACGATCCGGGGCGCCGCCACCTTGGCCCCAGCCAGCCCGTCCCAGACCCGCGCCGCGATGGCCGCGAATGCCTTGGCGGCCGGGCTGTCCGGCGCCGCCGCGGTGATCGGAGTGCCGGCATCGCCCGTCACCCGGATGTCCAGCAGCAGCGGCACCTCCCCCAGGAACGGTATCCCCAACGCCTCCGCCTCCCGCCGGGCACCGCCGTGGCCGAACAGCTCCGTCACATGCCCACAGTTCGGACAGTTGAAAGTGCTCATGTTCTCGATCAGCCCCAGCACCGGAACCAGCGTCTTCTCGAACATCCGCACCCCGCGCCGCGCATCAATCAGCGCGATGTCTTGCGGCGTGCTGACGATCACCGCCCCCGACAGGCTGACCCGCTGCGCCATCGTAAGCTGCGCATCCCCCGTGCCCGGCGGCATGTCCACCACCAGCACGTCCAGCGCCCCCCAGTGCACCTGGCCCATCATCTGCTCCAGCGCGCCCATCACCATCGGCCCGCGCCAGATCATCGCCGTGTCCGGGTCCACCAGGAAGCCGATGGACATCGCCTGCAAGCCCCAGGCCCGCAGCGGCACCATGCTGCCGTCCCGCAGCTCCGGCTTCGCCGACAGCCCCAGCATCCGCGGCAGGCTCGGCCCATAGATATCGGCGTCCAGCAGCCCGACGCTGTGCCCCTGCTGCGCCAACGCCACGGCCAGGTTCACGGCCGTCGTGCTCTTGCCGACGCCACCCTTTCCCGAGGCAACGGCGACGATGTGCTTCACCTCCGGCAGCAGCGGCGCCTTCGCCGCGCCCTTGCCAGCAGGCGCAGCCGAACCGTGGCTGTGAGCGGCCGGGCCAGGGCCGGGGCCAGAAGCAGGCGCCGCGGGCGCCGC
>CAXTDP010000677.1:0-3567 GCA_964242295.1 uncultured Acetobacteraceae bacterium
GCACCGGGACGCCTGCCGGTGCGCCTGGATGCCGGGCTGCTGGAACTTGTGCTGCTTAACTTGGTCCGCAACGCCACCGATGCCATGCCGGAAGGCGGCCAGGTGATCCTACTGACCATGGGACCGCGGCTGGACGGCCTGGGCCATCAGCTCGCAGTGGAGGTGGCAGTGTCGGACACCGGCACGGCTATGGCGCCGAACGTGGCCCAGCAAGCGACGGAGGCGTTCTTCACCACCAAGCCGCAGGGCAAAGGCACTGGACTGGGCTTGTGGATGGCACACCGTTTCGTGTCCACGCATGGCGGCAACATCAGCATCGATACCCGCGCCGGGACAGGGCACCACCGTCCGGCTCTCACTGCCTTACGCACGGGATGCCGAGCCAGGCTGACCTGCTGCTGCATGAATTTCCATGATCACACCTACGGCGTTGCTGCGGTGCAGCATAGGCTGGCTCTATATGGGTAGCTGCAAACTTCTACCCGGCGCTGTTACAGTGCACATTCTGCCCGGGCTGGGAGCACGTCAGTGCCAGCGTGACCCGGTAAAGCTCCTGGCCCGCGCCGTCCCGGACGGTAGCGACCAGCAGCTGCCCGCCGCCGCAGGCAACCGCGAACTTTGCGGTCTCGGCCAGCATCCGCATCACGTCGTCGCGGGCCGCCTCGGGGCTGGGCGCGTCCGATCCCACCCCGTCGTGCGTCTCGGTCCGGCCATCGTTGAAGTCCACGAAGTAGAGCGGCATGGCCAGCGGTCCAGTGTCTTATGCGCGGCCCACCATCGGCATAGCGCAGGGTCAGACCGCAGCTAACCCTGTCTCGCCCGACATGTCGCGGGCTGATGCTGCCACTTTTGACAAAAAAGAAGGAAAGCCCAGGAAGCTCGCCCCTGGGTGGGGCGGACGGCACGGGCGTCAGCGCACCGGGCCGAACAGGTGGGTGTATTCGGCTTCCGGCGCGCCGTAGGACCCGCCCGCGGCCGCTTCCAGCCCCGCGCGGTCCAGAACGGTGACCTGGCCCCGCGCGTGGCTGACGAGGCCGGCGTCCTCCAACGCGCGCACGGCCAGGGTGACGCCGGGTCGGTTCGCCCCGAGCATGCGCGACAGGAGGTCGTGGGTGAGGGGTAGCTCGTTCCCGTCCAGGCGGTCGTGGGTCATCAGCAGCCAGCGCGCCAGGCGCTCGTCCAGGCGGTGGCAGGTGTTGGCCAATAGCGTGTGTGCGCTCTGGGTCATGAAGGCCTGGACGTAGCGCAGCAGCACCCCGTGCAGCGCCGGGCTGTCCGCCATGGCCCGGCGTAGGTCACCCGGGCGCAGCTGCCACCCCCGCACCTCCGCCTGCACCAAGGTCCCGTGCGGCCCGGCTTCGCCGCCCAACACGACGGCTAGACCCACCACGCCCTCGCGCCCGATCATGCCGGCCTCGATGCGGCTCCGCCCACCGGGGGCGATGGCGAGCACGGAGACGATGCCCGCCTCGGGGAAGAGCACGTGCGAGATGGGCTGCCCTGGCTCGGACGGCACCTCGCCCAAGTGCAGTGCCACCGGTTCCAGGTGCGGGCGCAGGCGCGCGAAGTCGTCCGGCGCGAGGGCCGCGAGCAGGCGGTTGCGGACAGGGGTCACCGCGGGAGCGGCGTCAGTGGGTTTGGAATGAAGCATGAGGGTTCCGCCATAGGGGGGCGGGAGCGCGCGTTACTTCCAGCCATTCGCGCCCTGGAGCGTGTGCGAACGATGTCGGAGCACGTGGGGATGAGAAAGGACGTTCACAGCCCCTTGCGGTAAAGGCAGTCAGCGTTAGATTTCCTACACTTCACCCCGGGTTGCTCGCCTTTGTCGCCCCAACTACCCGACACCGCGAGGCCCCGCCATGTCCAACCCACTCATCCGCAAGCTGGAGTTGCTCGGCCCGTTGTCCCAGGAGGAGCGACGGACCTTGGAAGGGTTCCCCCTCGATGCCTGGCAGGTCGGCGCCGACCAGAACTTGGTGCGCGCGGGCGAACGCCCGTCAGACTGCAAGCTGGTCGTGAGCGGCTTTGCGTGCCGCCACAAGCTGCTGGAGGACGGGCGACGGCAGATCGTGTCCTTCCACGTCCCGGGCGACATACTGGACTTGGCCGGCCTGCTGTTGGGATCGGTGGATCACGGCATCTCCACCCTCACCCAGGCCGGAATCGTTTCCATTCCCCACGCGACCCTGCTGGGTTGGGTGGAGTGTCATCCGAACCTCGGTCGCCTGCTGTGGCGCGACACGATGATCGACGCCTCGGTCTACCAGGAGTGGGTGGTCAACGTCGGACGCCGCCCGGCGCGAATGCGGGTCGCCCACCTACTGTGCGAGCTGGTGGCGCGCCTGCGCGCAGCCGGCTTGACGAGGGGCCACAGCTGCCTCCTGCCCATCACATATGCCGAAGTGGCGGACGCGACTGGATTGACTGCCGTGCACGTCAACCGCGTCCTGCAGGACCTGCACGCGGACGGGTTGGTCGAGATCGGCAGCGGGGCCTTGGTGGTGCCGGACTGGAAGGGGCTGACGCGGGCCGGAAGCTTCGACCCGGCCTACCTGCACCAGCTCGCCGTGGCGGCGTAAAAGCCGCTCCAGGACGCTAAGACGGAAGCGGCTGGTACTACGCCTCCTACAAATGCCGTACTACTTGGGGAGCGGTTTCAAGGCGGTGGCCGCCTCCCTGCGTGAGCAGGATCTGGACCTGGGGAGATCGACGTCAAACAAGGCACGTCCAAGATCTCGGTACAGACAGGTACCTGTGCCTGCCGCACAGCCGCTTACTGTACCTGGACTGCGGAAGGACCAATAACCAATCAATTGTAATGGTGGAAATGCCCGCAAAGGCGATGCTTAGACTCATTCCTTTGATCGTGGACCACGAAGAATGGATGTGACCAGTCGCACCATAGCGGCAAGCTGGAATGGCTTCTGGACGTAAGCCGCATAGCCCGTGATGCGCGCACGTATGGCCGCCTCTGGCATCGAGGTCATGACGATGCAGGGGATGCCGCGCTGCGCCTCGTTTTCTCGCATCGCCTGTATCAGGCCGGCGCCGTCGAGGACCGGCATCATGTAGTCGGATATGACCAGGTCCGGGAGCGGACCTTCCGCCAGGCGCTCCAGCCCTTGGCGGCCGTTTCCCGCTAGAAGCACTTTATACCCCTCATCAGTGAGGACCAGCTCCAACAAGTCAGCGATGGCGAACTCGTCGTCAACGATCAGCACCGTTGCAGCACCACTCACCCCGGTCGGCCAGTGCCGGCGTCGGTCAGGCCCAGGCCAGCGCCTACAAGCGGGACCGCAGACCCACCCACAGAAACCTGGCGCGCGATCCCGCTCAGGACAGCCTCGACGCCCTCAAACGGTTTGCCGACTACAACGCCGGTGTCGCTGATCGTGAACTCCCGGATGGTGGGGTCGAAGCTTCCTTCCCGCACCTTGAACAGCGAAATCAAGCGATACAGCCGGGACCGAAGCTCGACGTAGCGCACAAGCACCATAACCTCGGACAGGGTAGCGATCCCGCTCATTGGCACGCGAAGGTCCTGGCTGGCGAGGTCTTGCAGTTCCA
>CAXTDP010000678.1:0-3567 GCA_964242295.1 uncultured Acetobacteraceae bacterium
GCGGTCCAGCAGGGCGCGCAGCCCGGCGGCCGCGTCCGCCACGACCGCGCACGCCGGCGGCTGGAACCGGCCTGGCTCCTCCGGGTCCACGTCCAGCCGCACGATCTGCAGGTCGTCGTCGGTGCCCCAGGCCGACTGCGGCACATAAAGCCGCGTGCCGACCGCCAGCACGGCGTCGGCGTCGGCCCATAACCGCCGCCCGATCGGGAAGCTGACGGCCAGGCGGTGATCCGTCGGCAGGATGCCGCGGCCCCGGCGGTAGGAGACGACCGGCGCCTCCAGCAGCTCCGCCATCTGGCGCAGCTCTTCCGCCGCATCCTCCGCGCCGCCGCCCACGACGATCAGCGGGCGCCGGGCCGTACCCAGGATGCGGGCGGCGCGCTCGATGGCGTCGGGATCCACCGGAGGTGTCACAGGCGGGATCGGGGCGGCCAGCGGCGCCGGGCCGGACTGTGCCCAAACATCTATCGCGCATTCCAGCGCCACTGGGCGCCGGCGCCCGGACAGGGCGGCGTGGATTGCCTGCGCCACCTGCGCCGACGCATCATACGGCCCGGCGATCCGTGCAGCGTACTTGGTGATATTGCGCAGGGTTCCGAGCTGGTCCGGCATCTCGTGCAGGTGGCCGTAGCCGCGCTCGATGGCATGCGCCGGGATTTGCCCGGCCAGCGCCAGCACCGGCGCCCCCATGCCCCAGGCGGTCAGCAGCGCCGCCCCGGTGTTCAGGATGCCCGGCCCCGGCACGGCAGCATAGGCCTGCGGCCGCCCGGTGGCGAGCGCCGCGCCTAAGGCCATATAGGCGCCGGCCTGCTCGTGCCGGGCATGGAGCATCCGGACCCTGTTCCGCGCGCCGTACAGGGCGTCGAACAGCGGGTCGTTGTGGACGCCAGGCACGCCATAGACCGTGCTGACGCCATGTGCGGCCAGGCTTTCGACCACTGCGGCCGCTGTCGTGCTACAATTCATGACGCTCCTGGTCGTTGACGGGTTCGGGAGGCGGGACGTACCAGTGCGGCGAAAGACCAGGTCCGCAACGGCGGCCCCCAAAAGGAATTCGAGCCATGCGCTGGCGCTTTGCAACCCTGTTTGCCGCAGCCATGGCATTCATGCCCGCGTTGTCGCAGCCCGCTGCCGCCCAAATCAAGGTCGGTGTCATCGTCAGCGTCACCGGCCCGTCCGCAAGCCAGGGCATCCCCCAGAGCAACAGCATCGCGATGCTGCCAAAAGGCGTCGGCAATCAAGGGATCAAGTATATCGTCCTTGACGACGGTACGGACACCGCCCGCGCGGTCGCCGACGCACGCAAGCTGATAGACGAGGATGGGGTGGACGCCATCATCGGCCCCAGCACGACGCCTGCGTCCCTGGCGCTGATCCCCATCGCAGCAGCCAAGAAGGTGCCGATGATCGCGTTCGGCGCTTCCTCGCGGATCATCCTGCCGATGGATGAGCAGCGTCGCTGGGTGTTCAAGACTTCGCAGAACGACAGCCTGATGGCGGACGCCATCGCCCTGCACATGTTCCGCGCGGGCGTGCGTACGGTAGGCTTCATCGGCTTCAGCGATGCCTATGGCGACGGTTGGCTGGCAGAGGCGAAACGGGCGCTGGAGGCCATGACCATCAAGCTTATTGCAACCGAACGGTATGCCCGCGCCGATACGGACGTCAGCGCCCAGGCGCAGCATCTGATTGCGGCGCATCCCGATGCGGTCCTGGTCGCCGGGTCCGGCAGCCCCTCGGTCACGCCGCAGAAGGCGCTGCGCAGCCTCGGATATTCCGGCAAATACTATCAAACCCACGGCGCCGCGACGATGGACTTCATCAAGCTCGGCGGCAAGGACGTGGAAGGGACCGTCTTGCCAGCCGGGCCGGTCCTGGTCGCGTCGCAGCTTCCGGACGCCGACCCGGTGAAGGACGCCGCGCAGGACTACGTGCATCAGTATGAGGCTGCTTACGGTGCTGGAAGTGTCGCACCCTTTGGCGCATACGCCTATGATGCCGCGGCCCTGTTGAAGATGGCGATCCCCGTGGCGCTCCTGACCGCAAAGCCTGGCACGCCCGAGTTCCGCGCCGGCCTGCGCGACGCGCTGGAGACGGCATACGACTTGGTGCTGACGGACGGCGTCGCCGAGATGACGCCCGACGACCATAGCGGCTTCGACAAGCGCGCCCGGGTGATGGTCACGATCCAGAACGGCGCCTGGAAGCTGCTGCCGTGATGGACCATACGCTGCCCTGACTTCCTTGACACCTTCCAGGCCGGGACATACCAGTTGCGGAAGGGAACAAGCGTCCGCATCGGCGGGCATCACCGGGGGGAATACGGGTCATGCACCGGCGCTTTGCAGTCCTGCTTGCCGCAGCCGCCGCGTTGGTCCCCGCCCTGGCCCGGCCAGCCGCCGCCCAAATCAAGGTCGGCGTCACCATCAGCACCACCGGACCCGCGGCAAGCCTGGGGGTGCCGCAGCGCAACAGCCTCGCCCTGATGCCGCAGGAGATCGCCGGGCAGAGCGTCGAGTATATCGTCCTGGACGACGGCGGCGACAGCACCCGCGCCGTCGCCAATACCCGCAAGCTGATTGACGAGAACAAGGTGGATGCCATCGTCGGCTCCAGCACCACGCCTGCCTCGCTGGCGATGATTGACGTGGCAGCGGAGCATCAGGTGCCGATGATCACCCTGGCGGCGTCCGCCCGGCTGATCCAGCCGATGGACGCGCAGCGCCGGTGGGTGTTCAAGGCGCCGCAGAACGACAGCCTGATGGCCGACGCCATCGCCGAGCACATGGCCAAGGCCGGCATCAAGACCGTGGGCTTCATCGGCTTCAACGACGCCTACGGTGACGGCTGGCTGGCGGAGGCGACGCGGGCGCTGGACGCGCACGGCATCAAGTTGGTCGCGGTCGAGAAGTATGCCCGCGCCGACACCAGCGTGACCGGCCAGGCGCTGAAGCTGATCGCAGCCAAGCCGCAGGCCGTGCTGATCGCCGGCGCAGGCACACCAGCCGCCCTGCCGCAGAAAACGCTCCATGAGCGGGGCTACCGCGGCGCCTACTACCAGACCCACGGCGTCGCCAACATGGACTTCATCCGCGTCGGCGGGAAGGACGTGGAGGGCACGATCCTGCCGTCCGGCCCCGTCCTGGTCGCATCGCAACTGCCGGCCGACAATCCGATCAAGGTAGTGGCCTCGGACTACGTGCGCCGCTACGAGGCGTCCAACGGACCCGGCACGGTCGCCACCTTCGGCGCCCATGCCTACGACGCCGCGCTGATGCTGGACGCCGCGATCCCCATCGCGCTCCGGTCCGCCCAGCCCGGTACGCCGGAATTCCACGCCGCCCTGCGCGATGCGCTCGAAGGGCTGCATGGCCTGGTGCTGACGCACGGCGTTTCCGACATGACAGCGCAGGACCACAACGGCTTCGACGAGCGCGCGCGCGTGATGGTGACGATCCAGGGCGGCACCTGGAAGCTGCTGCCCTGAGCATGCCCTGCTCCCTCTCCCTCCGGGAGAGGGCTGGGGTGAGGGGGTGTTGGCCGCGGCGTGGAAAACCGACGGTCCTC
>CAXTDP010000679.1:0-1519 GCA_964242295.1 uncultured Acetobacteraceae bacterium
GCGCCTGCAACTCCCGCCACAGCACGGCGCCATCCTCGCACCCTTCGGCAACCCGTGCCTGCAAGTGCGGGAGATGTCGGTCGATGATGCTGCGGTGTGGGCGATGTGCGCCGCGTTCTGGAAAGCTTGAAGCATGAGCGTAGGCGCGCACCGTCCCGCGCGCCAGGTTCATGGAGCGTGCAAGAGCAATCAGCGGCTCGCCTGAAGCGTGCCGGCGCTGCACCTCGTCATACAAAGCAAGGCGACGCGTCCGGCTGTCCGAGCCGACCTGCACATCCGAGATGCTACGCGGGAACGGTCCTGTGCGCTTGGCCGGCACAACGCCAGCCTCGTCGGGCATCGCCGGCAGTCGCCGCAGCCGACCATGCGCGCCGGCCAGCCAACGCTCGATGGCTTGGCGCACGTTTGCCAGCAGATGCCACCGATCCGCAACTTGGACCGCCGCAGGCGCGCCCGCCGTGATGCCGCTGGCATACTCCGTCGAGCGGTCGCGTGCGACCACCTCGATCCCCGGCCGCTGTCGCAGCCAGTCGGCCAGTGTCGCCGCAGTGCGATCAGGCAGCAAGTCGGCCACGCAGCGCCGTTCCAAGTCGACGACGATCGTGCCGTAGCTGCGTCCGCGGCACTTGGCCCAGTCATCGACCCCGACAACGCGAGGTTCAGTCTGCTGCGGCAAAGGCAACCGGCTGAGCAGGCGCAGAACGGTATCGGCGCTGGCCGGCATCGACAGCCGGGACAGCAATCTCGCACCCGCTTCGCCGCCCAGGGCCGCGCCGGTCCGGCCCTGCGCCTCTGCCAGCCGGCGCGTGCGCCGGGCAAACGGCTCGACCAACTGCGATACGCGTTCGGCGAAAGTCTGGCGGGCGCAGGAGGAGTTCAGGCAGTAAAACCGCCGCACGCGCAAGCTGACCCGAATCATACGCCCAGTGATGGCAGGTCAGCAGGGCGCCGACGATAGCGGCTGTGCACGGCCCGGCTCATCTTGCCGCAGTCCGGGCAACTTCCACCGCGATCCAGGCCGCGCGCAGCAATCTGAAGATGGGCCGGAGTATCGGACGTCACCTGTTCAACCCTGCACCCAGGAAACGGACATTGAATGTTCATGCATTACTTTATGGGAAGGCATGTCGTCTTAAACAAATACCAGTGCTCTCCCGTCACGATCCACGCAAAGTGATATTGGTGGCGAATTCGGAGTTGTCCATTTGTTCACGGGTAAGACGGTCCGCCCCGTCCGCGTCCGCCGAGAAATTCGAACCGGCCAGGGGCGCGGAGGATGGCGTGCCGGCAGGGCCAGCGAATTCGCCACCAATATCAAAGTGCGGGAGAGCCGAAAAACCGGGGCCACCTCACGCCAAGCGGTGCCCATCGGACAGATACGGAAAGCTTTAACTCCCGGGCCAAGTAGGTCGCGGTCCTGGCCGGCGAGGTTAGCGGCCTCCGGCAGCTTGCCAACTCCGTGGCGGGCGGCGCAGATGCGGCCGGTGACGACTCGGCCGGCGCAGTGGAAGCCGTGGCT
>CAXTDP010000679.1:1529-3556 GCA_964242295.1 uncultured Acetobacteraceae bacterium
GGGATGATCCCGGCCGCCACATAGGCCAGCCGCATCACCGTGCCTTGTAGCTGATGCGGTAGATCGCGCCTGCGAAGTCGTCGGGCACCGGGAGGCTGCCGTCCGCCAGTTCCGCCACATCAACCGGGCGACCGCTATATTCGCCGGTCTCGCCGTTCAGCCAACCGAACGCGAAGGGCTCGGACTTGTCCACGATGCCATCGGGCTTGAGGATCGTGACCATGACGCGGGCACCCACGGGGGTGGTGCGGGTCCAGAACCCATACTGGACGTTGAAGATCGCGCTGCGATACTTCTCTGGGAACATCTTGCCATGACAGACGTGCATGCCGAGGTCGGCGGCGTGGGCGACCATCTTAACGTCGGGGAAGGTCACGTCAGCCGGCACCTGGGCGTCCTTGCATTTAACCGTGTGGCTGTGGCCGCAGCAATAGGGAAAACCAAAGTTCTGGCCGGTCTTTATAATGTGGTTCAGTTCGCCGAGCGAGATGTGATCACCCATGCCGTCCACCTGATTGTCAGTGAATCATAGCTTCCCGGTCTTGGGATTCCAGTCCAGGCCGACCGAGTTGCGGATGCTGCAAGCGAACACTCCGCGCTTCTTGCCATCACGGTCCATGCAGATGATGCCGCAAATGCCTTCCTTTGTAGCGCGACAATCAGGATAAGCAGTGAGCGGCGATCAGGATGGTGATCTGGCTGCGCTTGGCCTGATGATTGTCGCGCCAGATTGCCGCTGGCAAGCGGCAATCTGGCGCTGGGTCAGTCGGCTTGTTCCAAGGCTGGTTCCGGTGTTGGCGAGGATGCCTTGGCGGCCGGGCGCGCTTTGCGCGTTGTGGCGGCGCGCTGGCGGTAGCTTTCGACGTTCATCTCGACGACGACTGAGTGGTGGACCGGTCGGTCGATGGCGGCGATGGTCATAGCGGGATCGCCAAGGGTGTCATGATGCCTCCATGTTTGATGGGCTGCTACGTTGCGTTGGTGCCTTCAATGCCGCGATCTGTTCGTCGGTGATGGAGATCTGCCAGGGTTGGGCTTTGGCCAGCTGTTGCCCGGTCAGACGCCCCTTGCGCAGCCACTTGAACACGGTCTGGGCGGTCACGCCCAGCGCCTCGGCCGCACCCTGCACGGAGTAGCTGCCGTCCGGCCACCGGGGCGGGTTCGGGGCCACGCCGTTAATCTTGGCCGTCCGTATTCCCCACTGCTTGCGCAGCAGGTGGACGGTCTCGCCCTTGAACGGCGCGCCACGGGCCGACATGATCCGTTCGGCGTTGAGCACCTGCGCCACCTCGTGGTCCATCCGGCCTTCGGCGTTCAGTTCGCGCACGCGCCGCTCCAGCTGAGCTGCGCTGGCGCAACCGGCATAGGAGTGCACCCGCCGCTGCAGCAGGTGTTCGCTGGATGCCGGTCTGCCAGATGATCCGCATCCAGATCTGATCGGGTGTGCGCTTCTGGTCGAGCACAACCTCGCGTATCACCAGGCGCAGGATCTGCTTGCGCTCAGCCGGCGCCGCTGTTCTCCACACACGCGGCAGGTCTCCAGCCAGGGCCAGCACTTCAGCGCGTTCCGCCGGGCCAAATGGTCCCGGCTGCTCGCTCCGCCAGCGATCAAAGGCTTGCTCGACCTCTTCGGCTTGGCGCAGCCGGTCCTCCCAGGCCCGTTCCAGCGCCCGTGCCACCAGACGGTTCTCCGGCTCCACGACGTCATATTGCCGCCGTGCCCGTTCCGCCTCGTAGCGGGCGCGCTCGCGCCGGAGGTCCCATTGCCGTTCCAGCAGCCGCGTTTCCGCCTCGATCTGGCCGACGGCCGCCGCAGCCAGCGCGATCTGGTCCGGCGCCAGGGAGGCCAGCAGCACGCGCTCGACTTCCGCGTCCACCTGCAGGGCACGCACCTCCTGGCAGCGCGGGCGGCCGGTGCGCGTCTGGTCCGCGCTGCTGAAGTTGACCCGTTCTGATGGAGCCTTTCATGCTTTTCCAGGGGGTTCTTTCCATGCCGATCACCCGTCCCCCGTATTCGCCGGAGTTCA
>CAXTDP010000680.1:0-3548 GCA_964242295.1 uncultured Acetobacteraceae bacterium
CCCGACAGCCAGATCGTCGCCCGCGCCACCGGCGCCCGCATCGTGTCGCCGACCGCCAAGGAGGCGGACATGCCGATCACCGGCGGCTACGTCGGGATGGTCGACCGGGAGCACTTCGACGAGCACCTGCGCGAGCGCGCCGCCGAGGCAGGCGCGGAACGCCGCACCGGCACCTTCGAGCGCGTGGGCCGCGACCCGGACGGCGTTGCCGTCGTCCACTTCAAGACTCCGGACGGCCCCGGCCAGGTGCGTGCCCGGGCGATCATCGGTGCGGACGGCGCGAGGTCCAACGTCGCCAAGCAGTGCGTGAAGGGCTGGGAACGGGTACGCTACGTATTCGCCTACCACGAGATCGTCCGGTCGCCGCGCGACCCCGCCGCCTTCGACGGGAACCGCTGCGACGTTTACTACCAGGGTACCCTGTCGCCGGACTTCTACGCGTGGATCTTCCCGCACGGCGACACCATGAGCATCGGCACCGGCTCGGCCCGCAAGGGCTTTGGCCTGCGCCCGGCCATCGGCGCGCTGCGCCAGGCCGCCGGGCTGGACGGGCTGGAGACCATCCGGCGGGAGGGTGCGCCGATCCCGCTGCGCCCGATGCGCCGCTGGGACAACGGCCGTGACGTGGTGCTGGCCGGGGATGCCGCCGGGGTGGTCGCGCCTGCGTCGGGCGAGGGCATCTACTATGCCATGCTCGGCGGGCGACTGGCGGCGGAGGCCGTCGAGGAGCTGCACGCCACCGGCGACGTGCGTTCGCTGCGCCTGGCGCGCAAGCGGTTCATGAAGGCGCATGGCACGGTGTTCCTGGTGCTCGGGATGATGCAGTGGTTCTGGTACTCGTCGGATAAACGGCGGGAGAAGTTCGTGCATATGTGCCGGGACCCCGACGTGCAGCGCCTGACCTGGGACAGCTACATGAACAAGAAGCTGGTGCGGCGCGATCCCCTGGCGCATGTGCGGATCTTCCTGAAGGACACCGCGCAGTTGCTCGGCCTTGCGCGCGCGTGACACGGGGATGGCCGGCCTTCCTGCGGAACCCGGTCTTTGTCGCGGCGCTGGCGGCGGTCGTGGTCGCCGGGCTGGGGGCTTCGGCGACCGATATCGGGCCGTGGTACTACGCGCTGCGCAAGCCGACCTGGCAGCCGCCGGACTGGCTGTTCGGCCCGGTGTGGACGCTGATCTACGCCCTGACAGCACTGGCTGGGATCATGGCTTGGCGGGCTGCGCCGAGCGGGCGGATACGCGGCCGTATCCTGATGCTATTCGCGGCCAACGCGCTGCTGAACGTGCTGTGGAGCGAGTTGTTTTTCCACTTCCGGCGCCCCGACCTGGCGCTGATGGAGACGGTGGTGTTCTGGGCGTCCATCATCGTGCTGATGGCCGCGGTGTGGCCGCTGTCGCGCTCGGCGGCCTGGGTGCTGGCGCCTTACTTGGCCTGGGTGACGTTTGCGAGCGTGCTGAATTTGGCCGTGGTGCGGCTGAATGCCCCGTTCGGGGCTTGAACCGACTGCAATGGCGCGGGCAACGCGCCAGGAAACATGGGATCGAGGGGAAGCGGGCATGGACATGATGACTGGACCGGTTGTTGCTGCGGCCTGCACGCGCCATGTGGCGCCTGCCAAGCCGAGCGTCCGGCCGCACACCCACCCCCTGCCGCTGCGCGTGGGCACCCGGGCATCGCCGCTGGCGCTGGTGCAGACCCGTGCCTTCCTGGGCCTGCTCACCAAGTTCTGCCCGGTGCTGCGCGGCATGGACGTGTTCCAGGAGCACGCCATACGCACCACGGGCGACGCCACCCAGGCCACCGGCGAGCGCCTGGCCGACATCGGCGGCAAGGGGCTGTTCTCCAAGGAAATCCACGAGGCGCTGCTCGACCGGCGGATAGACTTCGCGGTGCACAGCCTGAAGGACCTGGAAACGGAGTTGCCGCCGGGCATCGCGCTGGCGTGCGTGCTGCCGCGCGAGGACCCGCGGGATGCGCTGATCCTGGGCACGGACGCGATGATCCCCGGGGGTGATGACCCTTATGCCACCCTGCCCCGCGGCGCGGTGGTCGGCAGCAGCAGCACCCGGCGGGCGGCGCAGTTGCTGCACGCCCGCCCGGACCTGCAGATACAGAACATTAGGGGCAACGTGCATGGGCGCCTGGACAAGGTGAAGCGCGGGGACTACGCAGCCAGCCTGCTTGCACTCGCCGGGATGCGCCGGCTGGGGTTGGAGGATGAGGCGTCGGTGGTGATTGATCCCGAGGTGATGGTGCCATCGTCCTGCCAGGGGATCGTCGGTATTACCGTGCGGGCCGGGGACACGGAAATTCGTGACCTGCTGGGCGCCATCGAGGACAAGCCGGCCCGCATTATGGCTACGGCTGAGCGGTCGCTGCTGAGGGCGCTGGATGGGTCCTGCCGGACGCCGATCGGTGGGCACGCGCAGTTGCTGGCGGACGGGCGGATGCGGCTGACTGGGCTGGTGGCGCGGGCGGATGGCAGCTTTGTGCTGAAGCGGCATCTGGATTGCTTGCAGGCGGATGCGGCGTGCGCCGGACTGGCGCTGGGCGACGAGCTGCGGGCCGACAGCCCCCGGGATGTTTTTGCTTAGCTTCCTTTTCCTTCTCCGTGGGGGAAACGGCTGGGGTAAGGAAGGCCGCGCGCAATGGCCCTGGCCGGTATTTGCGCAGCAGGGCGCGTCATGGCACATGTCCGGTCTGGCGGCCTTTCCCTCACCCCGACCCTCTCCCGGAGGGAGAGGGAGAACAACATCGTGACTTGGTCCCTTGCCGTTGCCCTGCTCGGCGCCATCGTGCTTGCCGGGGCCGGCGGGCTGGCGACCAGCATCGGCCCCTGGTATCGCAACCTTCGCAAGCCTAGTTGGCAGCCGCCTGACTGGCTGTTCGGCCCGGCCTGGACCGTCATCCTCGGCCTGGCTGCCTGGTCTGCTTCCCTGGCCTGGGATGCGGCACCCAGCGCGGACCTGGCCCGGAAAGTCGTGATCCTATTCGGCGTCAATGCGATGTTCCATTTCGCCTGGTCGCCGCTGTTCTTCCGCCTGCACCGCCCGGATTGGGCGTTCTATGAGGTGATTTTCCTGTGGTCGTCGGTGCTGGCGCTCGTGATCGGGGTGGCGCCGCTGTCCGCGCTGGCTGCTTGGTGCGTCGTGCCATACTTGCTGTGGGTGACGTTCGCGGCCTACCTGAACCTGACCATCGTGCGGCTGAACGGGCCGTTTGCGCCGAACTCGTAATGATTGCATAATCCTGCCCGGCTTAGGGAGTTGCCTGAGCATGGACCCCAGGAGGCCGGCTTGGCGAGTGACGCATCCAAATCGAGTTCATGGACAGGAGGCTGCGCGGATGCACTGGGCGGCTGGCGGCTTGAGAGCGTCTCGGCCAAGCTCATACTTCTGCCGGGCTTGGGGGTGTTTGCAGCTTATGCCGCGCTAAGCTATCTCGCCCCTATCCAGGCAGGGGATTTTTCTGCTTTGTGGTCTTATGCGCGCCTAGCAGCCTGTCGGAGTGAGGTTGCGAGCGTTTTTGCGCGCCTGGGCTCATC
>CAXTDP010000681.1:0-3544 GCA_964242295.1 uncultured Acetobacteraceae bacterium
GCCCAAAATGTTGACCAAGTCCGGTGTAGCCATGATGGCGAAGTCTCCTCGCGCGAGGCCGGACGTCGCGCTCTCCTCATCAGATCAAGGATCCATCCGACACGCCACCCTGGCCCAAAAACCACCACCCCGGAACCCGACAAGAGCCTCTATGGGCGTGCAAGCGCATGCAGAAGCATCAACCCGGCCCAGAACGCGGCTGCTTCGTCCCAGGCGTTCAGGCTGCCTCTGGCCAGTCTGTCGCCGCGCCGCAGGTGGGGCGGCGAGCAGGACGCCAGACGCGCAAGCGAGTTGCAGGGCTGCCGCGACCGACCCGAACGGACCGGAGCCAAGGGCGCTAGGGTTTATAGTGCAGGCGCGCAGTGCGAAGCCTGCCAGCGGACGAAGGCCTGCCGGCGCAACAGGTGTCCGTTAAACCTCCACTTCCAGCCCGACCTCGACGACCTGCGCCAGCGGCAGCCCGTAATAGGATGCGCTGCGGTTGGCGTTGAGCAGCATGGCGGCGAACAGCGTCTTGCGCCACCGTGCCATGCCGCCGGCCCGCTCGGACGGGATCACCGTCTCGCGCCGGAGATAGTAGGTGAGGCTTGCCGGCTCGACGTCGCGCAGCTCAGGCGCCGTCCGGCACGCCAGGCGCAGCGCCTCGGCCACATCCGGCTTTTCCATGAACCCGAAGCGCAGCACGATCCGGGTCAGGCCCGCCGGCATGGCGGTCACGGTCGCACGCTCCGCCGCCGCGACGTGCGGCGTCTCGACTGTTTGCGTGGACACCAGCAGCATGCGTTCGTGCAGGACGTGGTTGTGCTTGAGGTGGTGGATCAGCGCGAGTGGGATGCCCGTGGTCGCCCCGAACACGGCTGCCGCTCCTCGCACGCGGACGGGCGGGTCCGCTTGCAGCATGGCACAGAACTCCGGCTCCGGGACTCGCATCCCGCCATGCACCGTGGCCAGCAGGGTGCCACCCCTGCGCCAGGTCATCATCATGAAGGCGACCAGCCCGGCGATCAGCAGCGGGAACCAGCCGCCCTCGAACAGTTTGGTGCAGTTAGATGCGAAGAACACCAGGTCCACGACCAGGAAGGCGCCGTTCACGGCGAGGACGGCAGCCGGGTTGTAGCCCCAGCGCAGCGCGACGAGCGCCGCGAGCACCGTCGTGATCATCATCAGCATGGACACCGCGATCCCGTAGGCCCCGCCCAGCGCGTCCGATGAGCCGAAGGTGACGACGGCGCCGAACGTGCCAGCCGCAAGCAGCCAGTTCACGGCCGGCATGTAGATCTGCCCGGCCTCGTGCGTCGCCGTGTGCAGCACGCGCATCCGCGGCAGGAAGCCGAGCTGAATGGCCTGCTGCGTCAGCGAGAACGCGCCGGAGATGATGGCCTGGGAGGCGATGATAGTGGCGAGTGTCGCGAACAGCACCAGCGGCACGTGCGCCCAACCCGGCGACAGCAGGTAGAACGGGTTCTCGATGGCGGCCGGGTTGCGCAGCAGCAAGGCGCCCTGGCCGAAGTAGTTGAGCACCAGGCAGGGCAGCGCCACGCAGAACCAGCCAAGCCGGATCGGCAGCCGGCCGAAATGCCCCATGTCGGCATACATGGCCTCGCCACCCGTCACGGCGAGGAAGGCGGCGCCGAGCACGGCGAAGCTGACCGCGGGACCCGCATGGATCAGAAAGCCGGCGGCGTGCCACGGGTTGAGGGCGGCCAGCACGCCGGGCGCGCGCACGATCCCGGCCAGGCCGAGCAGCCCGATGGCCGCGAACCACGCCAGCATGACGGGGCCGAATACCTTGCCGATGGCCTCGGTGCCGCGGCGTTGCACGAGGAACAGGCCGGCCAGGATCACCAGCGTCAGCGGCACAACCCAGCGCGCGATGCCGGGAACGTCAAGCTTGAGGCCCTCGACCGCGCTGAGCACCGAAATGGCTGGGGTGATCACCCCGTCCCCGTACAGCAGCGCCGCACCAACCAGGCCCACGACCAGCAGGGAGGCGCGCCAACTGCCGGCGGGCGCATAGCGGATGTCGAGCAGCGCCAGCATGGCGACGATGCCGCCCTCGCCGTGGTTGTCGGCGCGCATGATCAGGATGGCGTACTTGGCCGAGACGATGACGATCAGCGCCCAGAGGATCAGGGACAGGACGCCCAGAATGGAGTCGGGCGTCGGCGCGCCCCCGGCCTGGATGGCCTGCTTGAGCGCATACAGCGGGCTGGTACCGATGTCGCCGTAGACGATGCCGAGCGCCGCTAGCGCCAGCCCGACTGGCCGTCCATGGGCCTCCAGCACAGCCGGCAGCGCCGGGGTGCTTGGGTTGGCGACCCGCGCCGGGACCAGGGGCTCTTCTACGATATCCATGCTTGCGGCCTTCCAAGGTCCAGAGTGGCCTGACAGGAGCCACGTGCTGGGAAGATTGGGCGTTCGGAGGAAGCTACTGACCAATGCCGTGGATTGCACCCCATGCTGGCAAGATAGACGTCTGGCGCAACGGTGGTCGTCGCGTCACAGAGGTGTTTTGGATGCACGGTAGACAACACCGTCTCCTTCGGCTGGAAAGACTACCGCCACCACGACCGCCGCAAGGTCATGACCCTCGACGCGCACGAGTTCATCCGGTGCTTCCTGCTGCACGTCCTGCCCGACGGCTTTCAACGCATCCGCCACTATGGACTGCTCGGCAACCGTGGCCGCCCGGCCAAGCTGGCCCGCTGCCGCCAACTCCTCGACGCCCCGCCACCCCCGCCGCCGGTGCTCGCCCCACTGGCCGACGCGCACGACCGCTACCAGGCCCTGACCGGGCGCTCACTCCGTGTCTGCCCAGCCTGCTCGGCGGGAGCCATGCGGCGCATCGAGATCCCGCCCGCCACGGTCGGCCGCAGTCCCCGCCCAGCCTGGGCCGACACATCATGATGCCGCATCTCTGCCGCCGACCGTTAACGTCCGACATAAGCCAAGAGCATGCCGGCCTTGCCTCTGGCTTGTCCGGCGGGTTGGACGGGCTGCAGTCGGGTCGTCCCGCACGTTGGCACGGGCGTCTCGGACGAGCGAAACGCCTGGTTTCACTGCCGCCAGCATCTCACAGCTCTCCTCAAAACCTGGCGCAGCCTTGCCAGAGAACGTCTCGCCAGCTTATCTGCGGCCGACTTGAGGCAGCAACGCTGAAGCAATCCTCATAGCCGGCGCTGGCGGCCCGCAGCTCAGTTCAACGCGCTTCTTTACGCCATCCCGCACCGTCCGCGCCGCACGTGGCAGCTGTCGTGCCAGGGATGGCGTAAAGAACGTTATCCATTGGACGCATCATGAGACAGTCACCATCGAAACGGGATTGCACGCTAACCAACAAGCGAGCTCGGGTCGAAGCCACCATGAACTGGTGGAAACAGGTGATCGGCGACGAGTTGCGTGCGCACTCGGGCGAGCGCCAGGCGACCGGCTTAGATCCACCCCTTCTTCTTAAACCACCAGAACGGCAGCACCCCGCTCAGCACGATCACCAGGGCTGTTCAACGCTGTTTGGTCGGCTTTACTGGGTCCGCTCTGCCACACA
>CAXTDP010000682.1:0-3538 GCA_964242295.1 uncultured Acetobacteraceae bacterium
TGTCCGGTCCGGCCGCAGACGGCGCTGGCGCCGGCTCCGTCCTGGCTGCCCGCATGGCCGTCGAGGCGCAGGGCCTCCCCGCCGAAATCCTCTCTGCCGACATGGGCGACCGCCCGGACGTCGGCGCCGCCCTGGCCCGCGCCTGGCTGGACCGCGACGGCGTCCAGGCAATCGTGGACGTCCCCAACTCCGCCACCGCCTTGGCCGTTGCCGGCATCGTGCGGGAGCGCAACCGCATCGCCCTGTTCAGCGGCGCCGGAACCACCGCGCTGACCACCACCCATTGCAGCCCCAACCACCTGCAATGGACCTACGACACCGCCGCCCTCGCCGCCTCGACCGCCCGTGCCGTGCTGGACGAGGGCGGGCGCACCTGGTTCTTCCTCACCGCCGACTACGCCTTCGGCCACGCCCTGCAGCGCGACGTGACGACGGTCGTGCAGGCCGGGGGCGGCAGCGTCCTGGGAGCGGCGGCGTTCCCTGGCGACATGACCGACTTCTCCGCGCTGCTGCTGCAAGCCCAGGCCAGCGGCGCCCAGGTGATTGGCCTCGCCTGCACCGGCGCACCCTTCCAGACCCTCGTGAAGCAGGCCGCCGAGTTCGGCGTCGCCGCAGGCGGCCAACGCCTGGCCGCCCTGCTATGCCTGCTGACCAATGTCGGCGCCATCGGCCTGCAAGACGCCCAGGGCCTGTTGGTCACGGAACCTTTCTACTGGGACCTGGACCCCGGCACCCGCGCCTTCGCCGCCGCCTTCATCCCACGCAACCGCGGCATCCCGCCGACAATGGTCCACGCCGGCGTGTTCTCCGCCGTCTCGCACCTGCTGCGCACCGTCGCCGCCGGAGCGGACCCGGCAGACGGCGCCGCATTGATCGCCGCTATGCAGCGCCTGCCGGCCCAGGATCCGCTGTTCGGCGCCAGCATGCTGCGTGCCGACGGCGGCGTGTCCCACCCGATGCACCTGTTCCAAGTCAAGGCGCCTGGCGCCAGCCGAGGGGCATGGGACGTCTATCAACCCCTGCGGACGGTCCCGGCGGCGGAGGCGTTCGGCGGCCGGCCCGGCTGCCGGACCACTATTCCCGGCTCCTCCGCCGGCATGATCGCGCCCGGCTGACGGTCTGCGCCTAGCCGTCTCCATTCCTACAAGGCGCGGCCCTGGGGTCCCACCACCGAGCACGATCTCAACCCAGCGTCGGCACGCAGGGCAGCAGGATCGCACTGGCGTCGAGCACTACCTTCCGCTGCCCCGGCGGCACCAACGCCGCCGCGTCACGTCACCTCGACCTGCACCGTCTCCGTCTGCACGGCGCCCAAGTCGTCCGTCCATGTCAGCACCACCGGCCCGCTCGCCTCCGCCCGGGCGGCAAAGTGCAGGAACGGGTTGGCCGAGATCGCCGGGAACAGCTCCAACCGCACCACCTCCGCGCCACCATAGGTGCAGACCACGTCCTTGATGATGTTGCGCGGCACGATCTGCCCGGTCTCATCCCGCCGCTGACCCGTTTCCATCGGATGGTTGATAAGCAGCTTGATCTCGATGGTCTCGCCCCGGCGGGCCTGCTTGGGCACGTTCAGCAGGATGCGGGCCATGCGCGGCTTACTCCAGGCAGGCGGCGAGGGTGACAACCAGGTCCACGCTGCCCGTCCAGCACGCGCCGTCCTGCAGCACGGCAACGGCATGGACGGTCTGCGAGCTGGCCAGGCGGATGCGGGTGATCACCTGCGGACGGAACGCCGCCGGGCCAAACGCCGCGTGCAGCACGTTCGGCAACGGGTTGCCGTCCGCGAACACATGCAGCGACCGCACGGGCGACGGCGGATCGTCCACCCCGACCGTCATGCCGACCGCGTTGCCGTTCTCGACCATCATCGGCAGGTCCAGCCGGACCACGCCCTGTTGCAGCGGGGCACCCCCCGTGACCTCGCGAATGGCTGCAGCCACGGCGTCCGGCGTGGCGCGCGCAGGCGCCCAGGGAGCAGCAACCAGCACGCCACTCATCACCAGGAACCGGCGCCGGTTCATGGCTTCCCGTCCCGCATGGGCGCCGGCTCCCGCAAGGTGGACAAGTAGGCCACGGCGTCCTCGATCTCTTGCGCCCCCAGGATCGGCCGTCCCTGCCAGGCCGGGCCGACGCGGGTGCGGCCCTCCGTGCCCCAGAACGTCGGCATCACGCTCGCAGGATTGATCCGCCGCGCACCCACGATCTGCGCCCGCAGCTCCGGCACCGTCAGCCGGGCGCCGACGCCATGCAGGTCCGGGCCGACATTGCCCTGCAGATGCGGGTTGGGGAACGGCCCGGCGTGGCACAGGATGCAGGTGCTGCTTTGCCGGGTCACGACGGCCTGGCCACGCACAGGGTCACCCTGCAAGCCCTCCAGCGGCTCCGGCATCCCCGCCGCCGTCAACAGCAGCGCGGCGCTAGCCAAAAGCTTGCAGCGTGATGGTGCGATACCAGGCCTCGGCATACTGCGCCTCCAGCGCCCGCACGGATGCCGGCGCATCGAGCGCGCTGGTGCCGCCCGCCCCCTCGATGTCCGTCAACTGGCCATGCACTGGGTGATACACCCCCGCAACCGAGATCGCATACCCCGGCTGCACCAGGCTGTAGCAGGTGTTGATAAGTCGCGGCTCCTCCGGCTGCGCGTCGGACAGCAGCGCGGCGACGGCCGCGGCGCAGACCTTGGCCTGTGCATTGGCGGCAAATGCCGACTTGGGCATCGCCCCCATGATGGCCGCGTCGCCGATCACGTGGATGCCCGGCGCCTGCTTGCTCTCGAAGGTCACGGGATCAACCGGGCACCAACCGCTGCGGTCCGCGGCGACGGACGCGATGCGCCCGGCCCGTTGCGGCGGAATCACGTTCACCACGTCCGCCTTGTGCGAGCCGAAATCGGTCTGCAGCGTCCCGTCCGGGTCCACCGCCGTCACCGTGCCGCCGGCGGACTGCCCGACCCACTCCAAGGTATCGGGATACAGGGTCTGCCAAGCCGCCTGGAACAGCTTCTGCTTGGAGAACACATCCTTCGCATCCAGCACCAGCAGCTTGGCGCGGGGTTTATGTGTCTTCAGGAACCAGGCAATCAGGCTTGCGCGCTCATACGGCCCAGGCGGGCAGCGATAGGGGTTGGCAGGCACCGACATCAACACCGTGCCGCCGTCCGGCAGCGCCTCCAACTGCCGGCGCAGCAGCAGGGTCTGTGGCCCAGCGCTCCAGGCATGCGGGAAGCGTTCCGCGGCGGCGGCATCGTAGCCGGGCAGGGCGTCGAAGCGCATCTCGACGCCGGGCGACAGCACCAGGCGGTCATAGGGCAGGGCGCCCCCGTCGAACCGCACCTCCCGAGCCGCGGGGTCTATAGCGGTCGCTCGGGCCTGCACCAGCCGGATGCCGTCCAGGCCGCGCAAGGTGAACCGCTGCCCATCCATCTCCCGCAGCCCGGCCACGACCGGGTTGCTGAACGGGCAGGATAGATACTCGGCGTTGGCCTCCACCAGCGTCACGTCCAGCTTCGGGCCGGCCTGCCGTAACGCCCGGGCGC
>CAXTDP010000683.1:0-3530 GCA_964242295.1 uncultured Acetobacteraceae bacterium
GCAGCACGAACGACAGCAGCAGCATGGCGGAGCCCAGCAGCGCCGCGCCGGCATAATCATATTGTTCCAGCTTGATGACGATCAGCAAGGGCACGATCTCCGACACCAGCGGGCGGTTGCCGGCTATGAAGATCACCGACCCATACTCGCCCACCGCGCGGGCAAAGCCCATGCCCGCGCCGGTGGCGATGGCCGGCAGCAGCGGCGGCAGGACCACAAGACGAAAAGCCTGCCACGGCGACGCGCCCAGGATCATCGCGGCCTCGTCGGCCGACCGGTCCAGACCCGCCAGCACCGGCTGCACCGCGCGCACCACGAACGGCAGGGCGATGAACAGCAACGCCACGCCGATCCCCAGGGGCGTGAAGGCGACGGTGATGCCAAGCGGCGCCAGCAGCGCGCCAAGCCAGCCGTCCGGCGCATACAGGGTGGTCAGCGCGATGCCGGCAACGGCGGTCGGCAGCGCGAACGGGAGGTCCACCGCCGCATCCAGCAGCCGGCGCCCCGGGAACCGGTAGCGCTCCAGCGCCCAGGCCAGCAGCAGCCCAGCCGGCACGCTGGCCACCGCCGCCGCCGCCGACACGCCGAAGCTGACGCGGAACGCGCTGGCCGTGCGCGGGTCGGCGAACAACGCCCAGGCCCGGCCCGGCTCCGCCGTGGCGGCCCTTGCGACCAGGCCAGCCAAGGGCAGCAGCACGATCAGGCCGAGGTAGGCCGTCGTGACGCCCAGGGTCAGGCCGAAGCCGGGCAGGACTCGCCGCCGCATGGTGCCTACCGCCCCGGCGCGTAGATCTGGTCGAACAGGCCGCCGTCGCCGAAGTGCTCGCGCTGCACATCGCTCCAGGCGCCGAAGGTGTCCGCAATGGTGAAGGTGCTCACATGGGGGAACTGCTCGGCGTGCCGGGCCAGCACGGCCGCGTCCACGGGGCGGTAGTAGTTCTGCGCCACGACCTCCTGCGCCTCGGGGGTCCACAGGAAGCGCAGGTAGGCTTCCGCCAGCGCCCGGGTGCCGCGCCGGTCCACCACCTTGTCCACGACGGCCACGACGGGTTCGGCCACTATGGTGACGCTCGGCACTACGATCTCCAGCTTGTCGCGGCCCATCTTGTGGACGGCGAGGTTTGCGTCGTCCTCCCAGGCCAGCAGCACGTCGCCCTGGTTGCGCTGTGCGAAGCTGATGGTGCTGCCCCGGGCGCCGGTGTCAAGTACGGGCACGTGCTTGAACAGCTCGGCGACATAGGCCCGCGCCTTCGCCGGGCTGCCGCCCTGGGCGCGCAACGCCCAGCCCCAGGCCGCCAGGTAGTTCCAGCGCGCACCGCCGGACGTCTTGGGGTTGGGCGTGATGACGTTGACGCCCGGGCGCACCAGGTCGGGCCAGTCGCGGATCGCCTTGGGGTTGCCCTTCCTGACCACGAACAGGATGGTGCTGGTGTAGGGCACGGACCCGTTCGGCAGGCGGTCCCGCCAGCCCGGGGCGACCAGCCCGCCCCGTTCGGCGATGGCGTCCACGTCCGGCTGGAGGGCCAGGGTCACCACGTCGGCCTCAAGCCCGTCAATCACCGCACGCGCCTGCGCGCCCGACCCGCCGTGGCTGGCCCGCACCTGCACGTCCCGCCCGGTTTGCGCCCGCCAGGCCCGTGCGAACAGCGGGTTCAGCGCCGCATACAGCTCCCGTGTCGGGTCGTATGACACGTTCAGCAGCGTGTCGGCGCCCTGTGCGCGGGCCGGGCGCCAGGGCAGCAGCGGGGTGGTCAGCAAGCCGCACAGGGCGGCACGGCGGGAAGGGGACATGGGCAACCTCCTTTGTCCGAAAGTTCAGTCGCCGCCGCCCGTCCGCGGCACAAGCCCCGGCAGGGCGACGGCTTCGGTGACGAAAGCAGCCAGGCGCTCGGCAGAGCTGCCGACCGAGGCCGTGGCCGTGCCGATGACCAGGTCCGGCGCAGTGGGCGGCTCATATGGCGCGTCCACGCCGGTGAAGCCGGACAGCCGGCCGGCGCGAGCGGCGGCATACAGGCCCTTGGGATCACGTGCCTCGCACACCGCACGGTCTGCTTCCACATAAATCTCGCGGAACCCCTCCTGGACGGCCTGCCGGGCCATGGCGCGGTCGTCCGCCCCGGGCGAGATCAGCGCCACCAGCACGACCTGGCCTGAATCAGCCAACAGGCGCGCGACAACGGCCGCACGCCGGACGTTCTCGCGCCGGTCCTCCGGCGAGAAGCCGAGGTCGGACGACAGCCGCGCCCGCAGCGTGTCGCCGTCCAGCACCGTGACGTCTATGCCGCGGCGGAACAGCAGCGCCTCTGCCGCCCGCGCCACCGTGCTTTTGCCCGACCCCGGCAGGCCGGTCATCCAGAACACGCCGCTGCGGTGGCGCTTCGCCTGCGCCCGGTCCCAGGCCGACACGGCGCTGTCCACCGGGAACACGGACCGCCCGGTGGTGGACAGCGGCGCCGGGCCGATCAAGGGCGCGCCGCCGACGATGCGCCCGTGCAGGTCCACCAGCACGCCGCGCCCGCCGAGCGACCCCGGCTCGAACGGGTCGAACGGGATGCTCTCGCTGGCGGCCAGCACCACGTCGGCGAAGCCCTCCGGCGGCACGTGGTCGGCCGGCTGGTCCGTCAGGTCGTCTATGCGGACCACCGAGGTGATCGCGGCGACGGTGACGGCATACTCGGCCGTGGACAAGCGCAGCCGGAAGGACTCGCCGATGCGCAACGGCTCCTGGCGCAGCCAGAACAGCCGGGCGCGCACCCGGGCAGCGCGGAGCGGCGGGTGCGCGCTGGCGTGCAGCAGGTCGCCGCGCTCCACGACCACATCGGGCGCCAGGGTCAGGGCAACGGACTGGCCGGCTTCGGCCTCCGTGCCGCCGCCGCCGGGCCACCCTTCCAGGGTGGCGACCTTGGCCACCGCGCCCTCCTTGCCGATCACCAAGGTATCGCCCACCGCGATCCGTCCGCCCTCGATCCGGCCCACCACGATCCGCTTGCTGTCGAACCGGTAGACATCCTGCACCGGCAGGCGCAGCGGACGCTCGGCGCGCGACGGCAGCGGCGGCACGACGGACAGCGCCTCCGTCAAGGTGGGTCCGCGGTACCAGCCGGTACGGGCGGAGCGCGACGCCACGTTGTCGCCATGCCGCGCGGAGGCGGGAATGACGGCGGCCGGGCTGAGCTCCAACTGCTCCAGCAGCTCGGTGATCGCCCGGGTGGCCGACGCGACCCGGTCGGCGTCGAAGTCCAGCAGGTCAGCCTTGTTCAGCAGCACGATGATGTGGCGCACGCCGATCAGGCGCAGCAGCACGGCATGGCGCCGGGTCTGCTCCTGCGCGCCCTCGGCCACGTCCACCACCAGCACCGCCGCCGCGGCGCCGGCCGCGCCGGTGACCATGTTGCGCAGGAACTGCCGATGGCCCGGCGCGTCCACGATCACGAACGGCCGCCCATCCAGCACGAAGGGCAGGCGCGTGCTGTCAATGGTGACGCCCTGGTCCCGCTCGGCCTGCAGGCTGTCGAGCAGGAAGGACCACT
>CAXTDP010000684.1:0-3514 GCA_964242295.1 uncultured Acetobacteraceae bacterium
CGGCAAGACCAACCTGCTGGAGGCCGTGTCCCTGCTGCAGCCCGGCCGCGGCCTCCGCGGGGCGCGCATCGCCGAGTTGGCCCGCCAGGCACCAGGCGCGCCGGGCACATGGGGCGTTGCGGCCCGCGTGCTGCACGACGGCGCCGAGGCCGACCTCGGCACCGGCATTTCCCCAGACGGGCCATCGGACCGCCGCGTCTTTCGCCTGAACGGCGCCGCGCCGCGCAGCCAGGCGGAGATCGCTGCCGTGATGGCCGCGGTCTGGCTGACGCCGCAGATGGACCGGCTGTTCCAGGAAGGCGCGTCCGGACGCCGCCGCTTCCTCGACCGGCTGGTCTGGGCGCTGGAGCCGGGCCATGCCCGGGAGGTCTCGGCGTATGAAACTGCGTTGTCCGGCCGGAACCGCCTACTGGCGGCAGGCGGTGCAGACCCGGGCTGGCTGGCGGGCCTGGAAGACAGCATGGCCCGGCATGCCGTCGCCGCGACGGCTGCTCGCGCCGGCCTGGTGGCCCGGCTGAACCAGGTGCTGGCGGCGGGTGTCAACGGTCGGTTCCCTGCGGCTCAGTTGACCCTGCTGGACCGGGTGGCGGACCGGCTGGCGGTGGAACCCGCGCTGGCGGTGGAAGACTGGCTCCGCGCCGGCCTAGCTGACAGCCGCGGGCAGGATGCGGCGGCGGGATCGCCATCGCTGGGCGCACACCGGGCGGACATGGCGCTATCCGACGCTGAGACCGGCCTGCCGGCGGCGCTGGCCAGCACCGGGCAGCAGAAGGCGCTGCTGACCGGGGTTGTGCTGGGTCACGCCGCATTGATTGCCGACGAGCGCGGCGCAGCCCCGCTGCTGCTGCTGGATGAGCCTGCGGTCCATCTGGACGCCCCGCGCCGGGCGGCGCTGTGGGATGCCCTGTCGGCGATGTCCGCCCAAGTCCTGATAACAGGCACCGACCCGGCGCCGTTCGCGGCGCTGGACGGCCAGGCGGAATGGCTGCGGGCGGGCGACGGAGCATTGGCCCCGGAGGACCCGCCCCGCGCCTGACAGCATTCGAGCCTAAGCCTGGAAATCCAGGCCGATGTCCAGCACCGGCGCGCTGTGCGTCAGCCAGCCGACCGAGATCAAATCAATGCCAGACGCCGCGATGGCAGGCGCCGAGGCCGGCGTAATCCGGCCCGACGCCTCCGTTACCGCCCGTCCCGCCACCATCGCCACGCCCTCGGCCAGCATCTCCGGCGTCATGTTGTCCAGCAGGATGGCGTCCACGCCGAGCGCCAATGCCTCCTCAAGCTGGCGCAGGGTGTCCACCTCCACCTCGATCTTCACCAGGTGGCCGACGCCGCGCCGCGCCCGCTCCACGGCCTGGCTGATGCCGCCGGCAATGGCGACGTGGTTGTCCTTGATGAGAACCGCATCATCCAGGCCGAAGCGGTGGTTGCTGCCGCCGCCGGCCCGCACGGCATACTTCTCCACTGCCCGCAGCCCCGGGGTCGTCTTGCGGGTGCACGTGACCCGGGTCCCGTAACCGCTGATGGCGGCAGCGATCGAGGCCGTCACCGTGGCGATGCCGCTCAGGTGGCACAGGAAGTTCAGCGCCGTCCGTTCGGCGGTCAGCATCCCCCGCGCCGGACCGCGTATGGTGGCGATCAGGTCGCCGGGCGACACCTGGCTGCCGTCCGGCTTGCTGACGGCGACGCTGATGCCGGGCTCGATCAACTGGAAGGCCAGCGCCGCCAGGTCCAGCCCCGCAACGACTCCCGGCTGACGGGCGGCAAGCGCCGTCTCCGCCCAGCGGCCGGCAGGCACGATGGCGTCCGTGGTCAGGTCCCCTGCCCGGCCGAGGTCCTCCAGCAGGGCGGCGCGCACCAGTGGCTCCAGCATCACGCGGGGCAGCGGGGACAGGGCCGCCACCATCGTTTCCATTGGGGCGTCCATGGTCAAACCTCCAGCATGCGTTCGACGGCCCGGCGGGCACGTGCGGCCACCGCCGGGTCAATTACCACCTCATGCCGCATCTCCTGCAGGGACTGCCGGATGTTGGCCAGAGTGATGCGCTTCATGTGCGGGCACAGGTTGCAGGGGCGCACGAACTCGATGTTTGGATGGTGGACGGCGACGTTGTCGCTCATCGAGCATTCCGTCAGCAGCAGCACGCGCGGCGGCTGCCGGCGCCCGACATAGTCCGACATGGCGGCGGTGGACCCGGCGAAATCGGCTGCGGCAACCACGTCCGGCGGGCATTCGGGATGGGCGAGCACCATGACCCCGGGATGCCCGTCCCGCACCTGCTGGATGTCTGCCGGGGTGAACCGCTCGTGGACCTCGCAGTGGCCGGCCCAACTGATGATGCGCACTCCGGTCTCCTTGGCGACGTTCTGCGCCAGGTATTCATCCGGCAGCATGATGACCTCGGGCACGCCGAGCGACTCCACCACCTCCCGGGCATTGCCCGAGGTGCAGCAGATGTCGGACTCCGCCTTCACTGCCGCGGAGGTGTTCACGTAGGTGACGATGGGCACGCCAGGGTGGCGCTGGCGCAGGAGGCGAACGTCCGCCGGGGTTATGGATTCGGCCAGCGAACATCCAGCCCTTTGGTCTGGGATCAGCACGGTCCTGCCAGGGTTCAGCAGCTTTGCCGTCTCGGCCATGAAGTGAACGCCGGCCATCACGATCACATCGGCCTCGACCGCCACCGCCTTGCGCGCCAGCGCCAGGCTGTCCCCCACGACATCGGCGACGCAGTGGTAGATCTCGGGCGTTTGATAGGTGTGGGCGAGGATGACCGCGTTCCGCTCCTGCTTAAGCGTCAGGATCGCCTCGATCTCCTCCGCGAAGCTGGGCCACTCCACAGGCATCACCACCCGCTTGACCCGGTCGTAGAGTGCGTCGGTACGGGACAGGACCGCTGTTTCGGCACCCATGATATACTCCCCAAGAGCAATACAAGTTATGCTGGGTATGAGCATTATAGGTGTCAAGGACGGGAGAGCGGCAGCTTGGTTCCGGCGACGGCGCGCTCGGACAGGATTTCCCGGCGGAAGCGGAACAGCTTCGCCGGGCGCCCGCCGGTGCCGGACGAGATGGCGCCGGTGTCCTCGACCAGGTCCTGCTGCTCGATCAGCCGGCGGAAGTTCTGCTTGTGGAGCAGGCGCCCGGCGATGCCCTCGACGGTCCGCTGCAGTTGTAGCAGCGTGAACTCCGGCGGCAGCAGCTCGAAGACGACCGGGCGATACTTGATCTTGGCGCGCAGGCGGGCGATGCCGGTGGCGGCGATGCGGCGGTGGTCGAGCGCCATCGGCTGCCCGGGAGCGACCTGAGCCTGCGGCTGCGGCGCCTCGGACACCAGGCCAGCTTCGTAGAGCAACTCGTAGCGTTGCAGCACCATTTCCTCGTTCCACTCGCGGCCATCGAGGCCGAAGGTGATGGCGGCGCGCTGCCACCGATCATCTGACGCGGCCGGATCGCGCGCGGTGCCGGCCCAGTCCCGCAGCCCCGCTGCCAGGGCGGGGATCGCCAGGGACG